>DASYCF010001062.1:0-8862 GCA_036500365.1 Byssovorax sp. | reverse complement strand
CGTCGCGGTGAACGTCGTCCGCTACGAGTCCGCCGCGAACCCGCTCGCGCGCTACGTCCGCTGGCGCGTGGTCGGGACGGGCAGCGGTTACTTCTCCATGACGTTCCGCATCTGGCTCGCCCTCAACGAGAGCGGCAACGCGCGTCGGGCGGCAGCCGTGGTGGTCAATCCGCCGACCACCGCGGGAGATTGCGGTGAAGCGGGCGGGTGTGGCTGCAAAAAGGGCGCTCCTTCGTCGTCTCGCGGTGCCAGCTCCGCGGATCCCTACGCGCCACGTGCGTTACGCGATGATGCCGGGCCGGTTGCGGCGTTCGATCCGCTGCTCGCGCACGCCCCGGTGGATGCGATGATGCGGCCGCAGATCCGCACACACGGGGAAGCCGGGCTGCCCGTGTCGTCCCCGTGGCTCGCCATGTTACGGGGCCATCAGATGATTCCCGGGCCGCCGAGCGGCTCAGACGCCGGCGCGGCGGTTCCGGATTGGATGGCGAACTGCGCGTTAGAGCAGCAACAGTCGGCCGATTGGTACGTCTGCCAGATGAAATGGTGGGCAGACGTCCAGGAATGCAACACGACCTGCCAAAACCTGTACCCCTGCGACCCTGACATCGCAAAGATCTGCCGGATCTTGGTTCCTGTTGGGAGCTGGGAGTTGGCCTTCAAGATGTGCATGGAGTCGGAGAAAGACGGATACACTCAGTGCCAAACGGCGAAAGGATTGTGCGCGAGCAATTGCATCCTGGGGCTGCCTGACTGCTATATGATGTACCCCGCGGCGAACAATCCTGCTGCGTGTTTGCCGCCTGGCTCAGAAGTGCTGGGCTTCGTATCTGGCAGCGGCGGGGACGCCGGCGCAGCGTCGTATACCGCCATCGCGTGGGACGACATGAACGATGCAGCCGCGAGCATCTGGGCTTGGGTTTTCAGGGTTGGGATCGCCGAGGACCAAATCCTGGAAGAACTCACCGGGCTGCGCAATCCGGGCGGCGTGCCCGGAGACGACGGCGCGCGGTATCCCCGCGTCGGTTGCGGCGACCACGATGTTGGCAACGCGTATGATGACTGCGAAAGCGCAAATGCTGGAGCGAAGACCTATTGCCACGAGCGACTTCAGGGGAGTACTTTGACTCCGGACGACATCGACCGCGCGTGCAACGATGTGTACAATCAATTCGTCACCGATTGCATCAATAAATGGGCCGACGAGTGCCTGTGAATTGGCGTATCTCCCTGGGCAAAATGGTGCGGTTGCAGAGCCTCGCAGCGGCCGTGATGGCGCTCCCGTCGCTGTGCTCTTGCGGGCAGCCGCCGTCGGCCCCGACGGTGGTGGAGCAGGAGGTGACCCTCCCGAGGGAGGTCGCGCTTACTCAACCGCCGTGTGCTCCTCAGGTGGGTCATCGCAGCGGCACCACCGGCGTACTGCAGGCTGGTCCGCCCATCGTCGTCACCGACACCAGCGTGGGACCCGTCGCCATGGGTGCGCTTCGGGAGACCCTCCGCCGTGAGGTCCAAGGGTTGCGGGAGTACGAACTCCCCGGATTTCCCCAGTCGAGGCACGAAGCCGTCGTGTCCCCCGGGTACATCACGGTTTCGTTTGACTCCAGCGACCGCGTAGACTCCGCTTTCTTGCTCCTCGCAGGCCACGCAGGAATCATGTTGCCCCGTGGCGTCCTCGAATTCCCGTACGGCAACGACACCTTCTGGCAGGTCACCGCCCTCTTCCACGACTGTGGGCCCATTCTGTTGGCGAGCCCGAGGGCCCGCTTTCTACGGTGTGAGGCTGGGCGAGTCGAGGTCTCCGAGACCCTCGACGGGCACGGCTGCAGCCGCGCCCCACCGGTCCTCCGGCTCCGTGTGCGCGCGAACGCTCCCGGCGCAAGGAACTGAAGCTTGCCGCGGCCCGTGCGCCGAAAACTCCATGGCCCCAGCCTCTTGTACCGCCTCGCGTCGCCCTCGGTCAGGTCGTGATCGCGGGGCTCGCCGTCGCGCCCCGCGATTTGGAACCCGAGACTGATCCCGGCGCCGACCGGCAGCGCGCCGGCGATGGCGATGGCGATGGCGTCCGCGCCCGACTCCAGACCTTTGTCGAGCCCGTACCGCGCCAGCAAGTACACGAGCCCGCCGACGTGCCGGAGGGGGCGAGGGACGCGAGGCCGACCAGCGCGATGTGCGCAGCTCCTCTACTACGCCGCGTGCGAGCTGCGGACGCGCGTGCGCGCGCGTCAGGCCATCCACACCGTCTTCAGGTTCGTGAACTCGCGCGCGCCCTCGACGCCGAGCTCGCGGCCGTAGCCGGATCCCTTCACGCCGCCGAACGGCAGGCGCGGGTCGCTCTTCACGAGGCCGTTCACGAACACGGCGCCGACCTCGAGCTCGGCGGCGACGCGCGCGGCGCGCTCGAGATCGCGCGTCCACACCGACGCGCCGAGGCCGTAGCGGGTCGCGTTCGCGAGGCGCACGGCGTCGGCCTCGTCGGCCGCGCGCACGACGGCGGCGACGGGGCCGAAGGTCTCGTCGTCGAAGCACGGCATGCCCGGCGCGACGTCGACCAGGACCTCCGGCGCGTAGAAATAGCCGCGCTCGTCGGCTTCGTGCTTCGCGCCGCCCTCGAGCGCGACGCGCGCGCCTCGCGTGACCGAGCCGTGCACCTGAGCGGCGAGGTGCTCGCGGAGGTCGCGGCGCGCGAGCGGGCCGAGCGTCGTCCCGTCGACGAACGGATCGCCCACCTTGGCCGCGCGCACCGCCTCGACGAGGCCCTCGACGAACGCGTCGGCCACGCGCGGCGTCACGATGAAGCGCTTGGCGGCGATGCACGTCTGGCCGCAGTTGAGCAGGCGCGACGCCGCGCCGACCTTCGCCGCCTGCGGGACGTCGGCGTCGTCGAGCACGACGAACGCGTCGCTGCCGCCGAGCTCGAGCACGCTGCGCTTGATGGCGCGCCCGGCGCGCGCGCCGATCTCCGCGCCGGCGCGGTCGCTGCCCGTCAACGTCACGCCGGCGACGCGCGCGTCGGAGACGAGGCTCATCGCGACGTCGACGCCGACGAACAGCGACTGGAAGAGCCCCGGCGGCGCGCCGGCGTCGGTGAAGAGCGCCTCGCACGCGCGCGCGCACCGAGGCACGTTCGGCGCGTGCTTGAGGAGCACCGCGTTGCCCGCGGCGATCGCGGGCGCCGCCGCGCGCATCACCTGCCAGAGCGGGAAGTTCCACGGCATGATCGCGAGCACGACGCCGAGCGGATCGAAGCGCACGTAGCTCCGCGCGGCGTCGCTCGGGCGCGCCTCCTCGGCGAGCATGTCGCGCGCGTGCTCGGCGTAGTGGTCGCACGTGGTCGCGCACTTCTTCGCCTCGCCCTCGCCGTCGGCGATCGGCTTGCCCATCTCGATCGCCATCGTCCGCGCCAGGTCGGGCGCGCGCTCGCGGAGGAGCCTCGCGACCTCGCGCAGGAGGCGCGTGCGCTCGTCGTGGGGCGTGTGGCGCCACGCCTCGAACGCGGCGCGCGCCCGCACGAGGGCGGCCTCGACCTCCGCGTGCGTCGCGTCGGGGTAGGCCTCGACGAGCTCGCCGGTCGTGGGGTTCTGCGTTCGAAAGCCTGCGTCGCTGCTCATGCGCCGCGAGTCTACCCGCGCGCGCGCGCGTGGACCTCGTTTCACGCGCCCGTTTCGACCCGAACGCGCGGGCTCTGCGCGCGAGTTGCGATGGTGTAGCGTCGCGCGCCGTGAGCGGAGAGCACACGCGAGGCGGCGCGTCGGCAGGCGCAGAGGGCGTGCGCCGCGTCGCGTTCGACGCGCTCCCCCTCGCCGCGCGGGAGGCGTTCGTCGCGACCGTCGCGCGCCGCGGCGGCGCCGAGCCGCTGCTCGAGGACCGCGCCGCGTTCGGCCCCGCGATCGCGCGTTCGGCTGCGCTCGCCGCGGTGGCGCTCCTCGTGACGTACCTGTTCCTCGCGGCCGACGTGTCGGAGTCGCGCTTGCCGTGGAGCGCCGCCGAGGTCGCCGGCGCGCTGCTCGCCGTCGCCGCCGGCGCGCTGCTCACGATCGCGCATCGCGCGCGCCTCCGACGCCTCCCGTACGCGCCGGGCCGCTACGTCACCGCGCGCGATTTCGTCGACGCTCGCGGCCCCGAGCTGCGCCTCCGCGCGCTCTCGACGCTCGCCGACGCGCGCGTCGTGCACGACCACCAAGGCAAGGCGTACGTCGGGAGCCGCGTCACGCTGTCGTTCGAGGACGGCGCGAAGGAGGCGTTCGACGTGCCGAGCAAGGAGCTCGCGACGCTCGTCGCCGAGGAGCTCCGCGCTGCGCGAGGCGCGGTCGACGACGGCGAGGTCGACGACGACGATCCCGACCCGTTCTCGTCCGCGCGCGGTCCGCTGCCGAGCGCCGCGCCGCGCGACGTCGAGGGCCCCCGGGCAGGTCCCGTCGGCGTGCTCGACCGGCCGATCGGACGCTGGATCGCGGCGGCCGCGATCGGCGCCGCGCTCGCGCTGCCGGCCGTCGCGCTGCGCAACCGATTCGCGGACGACGCGATGTTCGCCCACGCGAAGGCCGTCGGCACCGAGGCCGCGATGCGCGCCTACCTCGAGGTCGGCAAGCGCCACGTCGCCGAGGCGAACGACGAGCTCCCGCGCGCCGCGCTCGCCGACGCGAAGCGCGCCGGCACCGTGACCGCGCTGCGGAATTTCCTCGCCATGCACCGCGGCTCGCCGGTCGAGGCCGAGGGTCGCGCCGCGCTGCACGAGGCGTACGCGCGCGCCCTCGCGTCGTTCACCGCGCAGGCCTCGGGCGAGGAGCCGCGCCTCGGCCCGTTCATGGCGCGGCTCCTCGGCTGGCTCGAGGACCACGAGCTCACGCGCGTCGAGGTGCGCTTCTCGAGCCCGTCGAGCGCGATGCTCGGCCTCGTCGACGAGGCGCTCAGCGATCCGAAGCTGAGCCGCGAGGGCACGGTCGCGAAGGTCGCGCCGCACTTCGACGACGCGCACAGCCGGCCGCGCGAGGCGGCGATCACGAAGCAGCTCGCGACCGGCTTCGCGTCCGTCTTCCCGCCCGACGTCCTGCGCCTCGAGCCCGGCGCGCGCGCGGAGGCTGGCGTCGTGAAGGCCGAGCCCGCGCCGATCCTCGTGCCGACGATCGACGTCTCGTACACGGTCGGCTGGAGCGGCGACGTGTACGGAGAGGAGAACGGCGACAGGAAGTTCGTGAGCATCGTGATGAACTTCGACGTCGAGATGCGCATCCCGGGCCCGGCTCCCGGCGCCGCGCCGCTCCCCGCCGACACGCTCGGCTTCACGCTGTCCGTCGCGCCGCCCGAGTCGTTCGACGTGCACTACAAGGACGACGCGTCCGGCCCGACCGAGGGGCGCATCTACGACGCGATGGCCGAGCGCGCGTTCGATCAGCTCGGCGACAAACTCCGCGCCGCGTTCTTCGGCAAGGGCGCGCGCCCGCGGCCCGTCGACGCGATGACCGGCGAGCCCGCGGCGCCGTGACTACGACTCTTCGCGCTGCGACGTCGGCCGGAAGCCGCTGATCACGTCGGTGCGCGCAGGGTGCTGCGCGCAGCCCGCGCGGCTCGTCGCCTCGGGGTCGAACGACACGTTGCCGCATCGATCGCACACGCAGAGGCGCTGCTCGTAGTGCTCGCGCCGCGCGAGCAGGTCGGCCACGAAGAGCGAGAGCGCGATGTTGTGGAGCGCGTCGGTGTCGCGCGGCGAGGGGACCCAGCCGGGGCCTGCCTCGAGCCGGACGCGCTTCACGCGGTCGGCGAAGATCGCGCCCTGGATGAAGCGGTCGTCGCACGGCGTCCCGATGAAGCCGCGCAGCGTCTCGACGACGCGCTTGCGGGCGTTGGCGCAGATGCGGGGCACGTCCTCGAGCCGCGCGATCTTGCCCGGCGGGCGCATGCTGCCGCTCGCGTGGAGCGGCGCGGTGCCGACGTCGGGATCCGAGACGACGGCCGCGCGCGCCATGCGCTTCGGCGCGACGAGGTTCTCCTCGATCCAGCCGACGACCTCGCTCGGGCCCCAGCTCGCGGCGCGCTCGACGAACGCGAGGCCGCCGTCCAGCGTCGGATGACGCATCTCGAGCTCGATGAGCTCTCGTGGATAGGGTTGCGTTCGAGATGCCACGCGATCGACCCTCGCTTGCCTGACAGGGAAGAGTTTACTTGCCGTTCAGGATACGCACGGGAGATTTTTCTCCAAGCCCCCGATGGAGCTCCGAAAATACGGAACGGCCTGATGTGGATATGTCCACGCGAGCCCTGCCGAAGAAGCTCAACGCGCGGAGAGGACGTCGACCGCGCCCGGCGGCTTCGCGCTCGGCCACGCGACGCGGACGCCCTCGTGCGCGGGCACGATCGAGCCGATCGGGAACGAGGCGCGCGAGGCGAGGTCGACGAGCGCGAGCCCGGTCGCCGTGCGCGTCGACCCGTTGAACACGCACGCCGACGCCGTCTGCGACCCGCGCGCCTCGGACGCGTCCGCGTCGATCGCGACGTCGCACGCGTAGAGATCCGCGGCCGCCCGCGCGAGGTCGTCGAGCCCCGCCGCGTCTGCCGGGCTCGCGTTCGATCGCAGCGCCTCGATCGCCGCGGCGGCCCGCGGATCACGCGCGTACGCGAGCAGCTTGGCGCCCTCGCGGCGGACGGCGCGCCAGCGCGACCGCGTGAGCTGGAACGCGGCGTCGGCGGGCGCCGGCTCGAGGTGCGCGTCGGCGAGCCCATGGCCCGCGGCCTCGTGATCGGGATCGAGGGCGCCGCCGGCGTAGCTCGCCTCGAGCTTCATCTCGGTGCCGGGCGCCTTGACGTGCCACTTCACGGCGCGGCCGGGCGCGAGCGCGCCCTCCCAGAAGAGGCCGCGGTCCGTCGCGCCGACGCGCTCGCCGCGCTTGTTCCGCCGGGCGAACGTGAGCGTCACGCGCACGTCGCGCGCGGGCTGGTTCGACTCGTTGACGGCGGCGACCTCGAACTCGTACCGGCCGCGGCCGCGTCGATCGACGACGGGCTTGACCGCGGCGCCGTCCTCGCTCGTCGGGAACGCGAACACCGCGACGATCGGCAGGCCGCGCTGCCAGGCGACGGCGTCGGCGCGCGCGCACGTGCAGCGCGGGAGGGTCGGCGGGGCGTCCTCGGCTGACGTCGGCTCCGCCGGCAGCGGCGGCGTCGGGCGCACGTGCGCGGCCTCGGCGAGCGGCGGCTCCTTCTGCGGCGCCAGCGACAGCGTGCGCGTGAACACGCCGATGGCGGCGACCGCGATCGCGGCGACGACGCCGGCGAGCGCGAGCGAGCGCGGGAAGGCGCGCGCCGGCTCCGCATCGATCTCGTCTGCGTCGAGCCCGTCGAGATCGACGGGCACCTCGACGTGCGCGGGCGCGAGGCCGAGGCGCCGCGCGAGCTCGCGTTCGAACGCGTCGCGGAGCGCGTCGCTCGAGGGGCCTCCGAAGGTGCGCCACGCGACGAGCTCGCGCAGCAGCGCGAACGACAGCGCGCCGACGAGCAGCGCGAACGACGCGCGCCCGACGACGCCGCCAGCCAGCGCCTCGGGCGTCATCGCCGCCGCCGCCGCCGCCGCCGCGAACGGCAAGAACAGGCTCGCGACCCGCGCCCGCGCGCGCGCCGCATACGCCCCCGCGAGCGCGGAGGCCGGATCGTTCGAGAAGCGCGCGAGCGAGAAGCGGCTGTGCGGCGACACGACCTCGGGATCGAGCGCGAGGTGGAGCGCGCGACGCTCGCGCACGAGCCCGCGCACCGCCGAGTACGGCGCGCGGAACCACACGTGCTCCGCGATCGCGCCCGGCGCGAAGCCGCGCGAGAACGGCCCGGCGCGCACGAGCTCGACGTAGA
This sequence comes from Byssovorax sp., assembly GCA_036500365.1. Lineage (GTDB taxonomy): Bacteria > Myxococcota_A > Polyangia > Polyangiales > Polyangiaceae > DASYCF01. Next base: position 1,026 of record DASYCF010001062.1, on the reverse strand, counting down.
GGCCGTCGCGCTCGCACGTGAGCCGCACCGCTCCGACCGCGTTGGCGCGGCGCGACGCGATCGCGATGGCGCCGACGGAGAGCGTGCCCATGGGCGGCGCGACGCTAGCATCGCTCGACGCGTGCGGCCGCGTTGCCTGCGATCGCCTCGGGCGCCCGCGCGCGTGCTCGCTCGAAGACGCTTGATCGCGAGGGTTGTCGGCGCCTAAAGAGGCGCATGCCCGTGACCTCGCCGCGCGCCGCGCTGCTCTCCCTCGTCGTCGCCGCGTTCGCCTCGTGGGGCTGCTCCAACACCCCGCCCGAGCCCACCCCCACGCCCGAGCCCTCGCACTCGGTCGAGCCCGAGAAGCCGGAGCCGGCCGACATGGCGAGCGAGGACCTCAAGGTCGGCGACGGGCAGGAGGCGAAGGACGGCGACAAGGTGAAGGTCAACTACGAGGGCCGCCTCCTCAAGACGAACTTCATGTTCGACAGCTCCACCGGCAAGGGCAAGAAGCCCTTCGAGTTCACGATCGGCAAGGGCGGCGTCATCAAGGGCTGGGATCAGGGCGTCGTCGGCATGAAGGTCGGCGGCAAGCGCAAGCTCACCATCCCCTCGCGCCTCGCGTACGGCGACAAGGGCCAGCCGCCCAAGATCCCGCCGAAGAGCACGCTCGTCTTCGAGATCGAGCTCCTCTCCATCGACAACCCCGCCGCGGCCGCCTCGGGCTCGGCGTCAGCTTCTGCCTCGGCCGACGACAAGCCGGCGAAGAAGAAGAAGCACAAACACTGACCGTCGCCCTCGCGACGAGGCGCGGCGAGCCGCGCGTGCGTGGTGGCCTACGAGGCGACGCGCGCGAGGCTCTTCAGGAAGATCTCGTAGACCTCGAGCGGGTACTCGCCCATGTGGAAGATGCGGAAGAGCTTGTCGCTGAGCTTGCCCTGCGCGGCGTAGATCTCGAAGAGATGGCCCTCGACCTCCTCGGTGGCGAGGCGGTTCGCCATCGCGTCGTAGGTCGTCGACTTCGGGATCTCGAGGGCGGTGCCG
>DASYCF010001061.1:0-4009 GCA_036500365.1 Byssovorax sp. | reverse complement strand
GGCTTGCGCATCGCCCGGACGACGGCGCCGGCGACCTTCGCCGACAAGGGCGCGCCGCCGCTCGCGACGCGGCGGATGCCGTCGATCACCTCGTCGAGCTTCGCCGTCTTGACGAGGTAGCCCTGCGCGCCGGCGCGCAGCGCCTCGGCCACGCGGAACTCGTCGTCGTAGCCGCTCAACACGAGGAGCTTCGAGTTCGCGAGCTGCGCCCGCAGCGCCCCGAGGAGCTCGATGCCGTCGCGATCGGGGATGTTGAGATCCACGAGCACGACGTCCGGCTTCATGATCGCGGTCTCTTTCAGCGCCTCGCCGGCGGTGCCGGCGCGCCCCACGACCTGCATGTCTGGCTCGTCGGCGATCGCGCGCGAGAACCCGTCGCGAACGATGGGGTGGTCGTCGATGACGTAGACCTTGATCTTCTGACCGCCGGAGTCCGCCATGCGATTTCACCGAGCCGAGCGGGGTTGCTCTCGCGCTGCCCCGAGCCCCTCCGCGAGCGCGCGGCGGGTGGCGGGTGCCGAATTTGGTGGCTGTCCTCACATTCGAACGCAGGGAGCCGCCCGAGTCAAGGCTGGGCGCCTCCCGACTTTCCCTAAGGCGCGGCGAACGAGGGCGCGACGCGAGCGCCAAGCGCCGCCGCAGATCGGGTCGAGGAGGTGACCGGAGCTCCGGCCGTCTCGAGGGGGATGGCCGGGCTCGGGCGCTGGCGGCGGACGAAGCGCCCCACGTGCCGACGCGACGCGCGTCGCTCCGTCGGCGACCCGACGGCGATGAGAGCGCTGCCCCCGGGTGCTATGTTGCGGCGCCATGCCCGCCCGCGAGCTCACCGCCGCAGAGTGCCGAAAGACCGTCGACGGCGCGGCATTTCGCTTCGGAACGACAGAAGACGTCGCGCCGCTTTCCGGCATCGCGTCGCAGGAGCGCGCGCTGACGGCCCTCGTCTTCGGGCTCGACATCCGCCAGCCGCGCTTTCACGTCGTGGTCGTCGGCGCGTCGGGGACGGGGCGCACGTTCTGCGCGCGGTCGGCGGCGCGCCGCGTCGCCGCGAGCCGTCCCACGCCCGACGACGTGCTGCTGCTCCCGAACCCGCGCCGGCCGAGCGAGCCCACCGTGCTCGCGCTGCCCGCCGGCGAGGGGCGTCCGTTCGTCGACGCGATGGAGGAGCTCCACGCGAAGCTCCTCGACGGCGTGCGCAACGCGTCCGAGGGCGAGCGGTTCAAGCAGGCGCGCGCGCGCATCCGCCGCCGCGTCGCCGGCGAAGAGAGCCGGCTCGAGGAGCGCATCAAGGCCTCGGCGCGCGAGCTCGGCGTCGACCTCCAGCGCACCGAGAACGAGGTGCGCCTCGCCGCCGTCGACGAGTCCGGGCCCGAGCCGAGCAGCGAGACCGTCCTCCAGATCTCGACCATGGTCGAGGAGTTCGAGAACACGCTCGCCAAGGTGCAGGACGACGCCGACGCGGAGCTCCGCTCGGTGATGCAGCAGCTCCTCGAGGGGGCCGTCAAATCGAGCTTCGCGCCGATGCGCGCGCGCTTCGAGGGCAGCGCGGCGATCGTGAGCTTCTTGAGCGACGTCGAGTCGATGGTCGCGCGCGAGCTCCGCAACGTCGTCGAGAGCGAGGAGGAGGGCCCCGCGCTCTCGCCCGGGATCGTCGTGCCGACGCAGCTCACCGCGCACAAGCCCGGCTCCGGCGCGCCCGTCGTCGAGGTGCCGTACCCGACCCTCTCGGCGCTCTTCGGCCGCACGCACTCGCCTCCCGACGCGGACTTCCCGCCCGAGCCCGGGTTCGCCGTCGCCGGCGCGCTGCACGAGGCGAACGGCGGTTACCTCATCCTGCCCGCGCAGGCGCTCCTCAAGAACGACGCGCTCTACGAGCAGCTCAAGGCGTGCCTGCTCGCGGGCAAGTTCATCGTCCCGGAGGCGAACCCGAGCTACTACCGCGGCACGGCCGAGGAGCTTCTTTTTCCGCCGATCCCGATCGATCTCAAGGTCGTCTTGATCGCGAGCCCGACGCTCTACCAAGAGCTCCACGAGGCCGACCCCGAGTTCTCGCAGCTCTTCAAGGTGCAGGCGCGCTTCGAGCCGACGCTCACGCTCGGCGAGGCGATGGTCACGTATCCGTCGTTCCTCGCGAGCCTCACGCGCGATCGCAACCTGCCGCCGCTCACGGCCGACGCCGTGGCCGCGCTGGTCTTCCACGGCGGCCGGCTCGCCGAGAGCCAGACGAAGGTGACCGCGCAGCTCGGCCTCATCGCCGAGGTCACGACCGAGGCTGGCTACCGCGCGCTCCAGCGCGGACACGCCGCGATCGACGACGCCGCGGTCGAGGACGCGCTCGCGTCGGCGCGCCGCCGGGGCAGCCATTTCCGCGATCAGATCCACGAGCTGCTCGTCGACGGCACGATCCGCATCGACGTGACGGGCAGCCGCATCGGCCAGGTGAACGCGATCAGCGTGCTCAGCGACGGCCCGCAGACGTTCGGCCGCCCGTGCCGCGTGACCGCCGTCGTGTACCCCGGCGTCGAGGGACCCGTGAACATCGCGCGCGAGGTCGAGATGAGCGGCCCGCTGCATTCGAAGGGCGTGCTCGTGCTCGCGGGCTTCCTCGCGCTCCGCTTCGCGCAGACGCGCCCGCTCATGTTCGGCGCGTCGCTCGTCTTCGAACAGACGTACGAGGCGATCGACGGCGACAGCGCCTCGTCGAGCGAGCTCTACGCGCTCCTGTCCGCGCTCTCCGGCCTCCCGCTCCGCCAGGATCTCGCCGTCACGGGCAGCGTCGATCAGCAGGGCAGCATCCAGGCCGTCGGCGGCTTGAACGAGAAGATCGAGGCCTTCTACGACGTGTGCGCGGTGAAGGGCCTCACCGGCAACCAGGGCGTGCTCGTCCCGTGGATGAACCGCGACGCGCTCATGCTCCGCGCCGACGTGGTCGACGCGATCGATCAAAAGCGCTTCCGCGTCTACGCGATCTCGTGCGTCGAGGAGGGCATCGAGCTCCTCACGGGCGAGCCGGCCGGCGTCACCGACGATCAAGGTCACTACGCCGAGGGCTCCGTGTTCCGCGCGGTCGAGAACCGCCTCAAGGGCTTCCACCGCGCGATGCTCGAGCTCACGCGCGGTGGTCCGCGCTGAAAATTTTCGAGCCCACTCGAAAGCGCGTGAACGTCGATGTCGGCGCGGGTGCGTCCGCCTCACACGCATCGCATCGAAGAGCGCGTCATCGGGCTTGCACACGTTCGCTGCGTGATAGCCTTGCGACCGAAGTATGGCCGACGCGCGCAGGAGCTCGGGGGCCGTCGATCTCGACGGCGCTGCTGGCGCGGGCCGAAGGCTCGACGCGACGGCGACGACGTGCGCGGCGCGCGTCGCCGTCATGCTCGACGGCGGCTGCTCGACGCACGCGCTCCGCGGCGGCGACGCGCTCATCGGGCGCGCGGCCGACTGCGACATCGTCATCGATCACCCCTCGGTGTCGCGCCGCCACGCCGTGCTGCGCGTCGGTCCGCCGATGACGCTCGAGGATCTCGGGAGCTCGAACGGCACGCGCGTCGGCGGCGCTGCGATCGACGCGAAGCGACGCGCGCACGTCGCGTTCGGCGCGCTCGTCGAGCTCGGCGCCGCGCTCGTGCTCGTCGAGGAGCCAGTCGCGCCGCGCCCGGCGGACGCCGACCCGGGCTCCGCGTCGCGCCTGCGCGAGGGCGGCGCCGTGTGGGCGCCCGACAGCCCGCTCGCCAAGCTCGCGCCGCTGTTCGACCTCGTCGCCTCCGGATCGATGAACGTCGTGCTCCTCGGCGAGCGCGGCGTCGGCAAGACCTTCGTCGCCGAGCGAGTGCACGCTCGCTCGGCGCGGGCGTCGTCCCCGCTGGTGCGCGTCGACTGCGCGGCGGCGGAGCGCGCGGTCACCGCGGCGCTCTTCGGCGACGCGAACGAGCGCGGCGCGCTGATGGCGGCGCGGGGCGGATCGATCTTGCTCGACAGCGTCGGCGAGCTCCCGTGGTCGCTCCAAGAGCGG
>DASYCF010001060.1:0-4728 GCA_036500365.1 Byssovorax sp. | reverse complement strand
GAGGCCGCGCGCCGCGGCGAGCTGCACGTCGGGCTCCTCGTCGGCGAGGGCGAAGCTCAGCACCTCGAGCGCGACCGCGCCGCCGATCTGCGCCGCCGCCGCGACCGCCGCGCGCCGCGCCGCCGGGCCGCCCGACGTCGCCGCGTGCGCGAGGAAGCCCATGTCGTCGGGGCGCGCCTTGCCCATCGCCGACAGCGCGCCGAGCAGCGCCGCGAGCGGGAGCGTCCACGCCTCGTCGCCGACGAGCCGATCGAAGAACGTGCGCGCCGCGCCGGGGAAGCGCGTGACCAGCCGCGAGAGCGCCGCCTCCCCCGCCCACGCGAGCGCGCGATCGGCGGAGAGCGACGCGCTCGCGAGGAGCTCGAGGTCGTCGATCGTGCCGACCCGCGCGAGGGCGGCGAGCGCGCGCGTCGCGAGGCGGCGGTCGACGTCGCCCGCGGCGGCGCGCAGCGCGGCGAGGAGCTCCGCCCACGGGACGCGCCCCGGATCCTGCTCGAGCGCCATGGACGCGACGAGATCGACGACCTCGGCGCGCGACGCGGGCGGCGTCGCGACATCGCCGAGGCGCGCGACGAGCGCAGGCAGCGCGGCCGGCCCGAGCGATCCGAGCGCCGCGCGCGCTTGCGTGTCGAGCCGGTCGTCGCCGAGCGCCTCGATGCTCGCCTCGAGCACGCCGGGAGCGCGCGCGAGCGCCGCGATCGCGAGCGCGGTCCCGCGCCGATCCGCGGGCTCCGCCTCGTCGGACGCGAGCGCCACGAGGCGATCCATCGACGCGCCGCTCGCGCCCGCCAGCGCCTCGGCCACCTGCGGACGCAGCGGCCCCTCGGCGAGCCGGGCGACGGCCGCGAGCGCCGCCGCGACGCCGCTCGGCTGCGCGTCGACCAGCGCGGCCACGACGACGCCCGCCGCCTCGGGCGCGTGCGAGAGCGCCGCCGCCTCGAGCGCGGCCGCGCGCACCGACGCGTCCGCGAGCAGCGGCGCGAGCTTGGTCCACGGGATGGCGACGCCGAGCGAGCTCAGCCCGCGCAGCGCCGCGAGCCGGATCACCGGATCCGCGTCGTCGAGCGCCCCGAGCAGCCGCTCGCCGACGCGCTCGGGCGCCGCCGGGCCGAGCGTCGCGAGCGCCTCGAGCGCGCCCTGCCGCACGTTCTCGTCGACGTCGCCGAGCGCATACGCGAGCGGGTCGACGGCGGCGGGATCGCGCGAGCGCCCGAGCGCCTCGATCGCGAGCTTGCGCCCGTCCGCGTCGAGGCCGCCGAGCGCGACGGCGAGCACGGGCGTCGCCGCGGGGCCCGCCGCGGCGAGCACGTCGACGGCGGCGTTGCGCAGGCCCACGTTGTCGAGCTGATCGCGCGCGTCGTCGTCACGGCCGATCACCTTCACGAGCGCCTGCACGAGCGCGCGATCGCCGCCGAACGCGCGCGCGGCCTGCGTGGCCTCCTTGCGCACGCGCCAGTCGTCGTCGCCGAGCGCGCGGAGCAGGAGCGGGAGCGCGGCCGTCGCCTCGAGGTGCGCGAGCAGCTGCGTCGCCTGGCGCCGATCCTCGACGTCGCTCGAGCCGAGCGCGTCGGCGATGAGGTCGAAGTTCTTCGAAGAGGAGTCGTGTCGCATCAGAGCGCTCCTCGCGCGGCGAGCTCCTCGACCACGGCGACGAAGCGCGCCGTCTCGAGCACGAACGTGAGCTTGCCCGCGTGCGACACGACCGACGCGATCGCGCGCGCGTCCTCGTCCCCGCCGACGCCGGGCGTCTGCCGCAGATCCTCGCCGCTCGCGCCGAACACCTCGGTCACGGCGTCGACCACGAGGCCGACGAGGTGGTCGCGCGACGCGAGCAGGATCCATTTCGTCGAGCGATCCGCCTCGCGCGGCGGGAGGCCGAAGCGCACGCGAAGATCGAGGATCGGCACGACCTCGCCGCGGTGGTCGGCGACGCCGGCGACCTCGGCGGGCGTGTGCGGCAGCGGCGTGATGTCGAGCGGGTTCACGATCTCGCGCACGCGCGCGATGTCGACCGCGTACGCGACGTCGCCGACGACGAAGCCGACGAGGTTCTTCTGCGAGTCGCTGCGGGTGCGGTTGACGTCGACCATGGGGATCACTCGGCGAGCAGCGCGCGCAGATCGAGCAAGACGACGACGGGCGCGGCGGCGTCGTCGGGCGCAGCGACGTCGGACGCCGCCGGAGCGGGCTCGCGCGGGCCCTCGGCGACGCTCGCGACGCGCGCGCGCCCTGACGCTGCGCCGCGCGGCCGCGCACCGACGTCCCGCTTCGCCTGCCGCGCCGCCGCCGTCGGCCGGGCGATGCCCGAGATGTACGGGGCGACCTCGCCGCCGAGCGCCGTCGCCGCCGGCTCGATCTCGGCCTCCGCGAGGCGGTAGACCTGCAGCACCTCGTCGACGTAGAGCCCGATGGTCTCGCCCTGCGGCGACTGCACGAGCAGGACGCGCGCGCGCCGCGTGGCCGGCCGCTCCTCGACGTTCATCTTGCGCCGCAGGTCGTAGACCGTGATCAGGTGGCCGCGCACGCTGATGATGCCACGCACGGCGAACTCGGCGCGCGGCACCGGCGTGAGCGGAGGCGGCTTCTGGATCTCGTGGACGAGCGCGACCGGCGCCGCGTACACGTCGCCCGCGAGCACGAACGCGAGGTACTCGGTGAGCGGGCCGCGATCCTGGAGGCGCGTGCGCTTCGACGGGGCGCGCTGCGGGCGGCGGACGAGATCAGCCATGGGCCCCCCGCGCCGCGGCGTCGCGACCGCGCCCCTCGCCCGCGGCGAGCTCCTCGACCAGCGCGGGCGCGTCGACGACGAGGGCGATGCGCTGATCGCCGAGCTCGGTGGCGCCCGCGAAGCCGCGCACGTGCTTGAGCGACGGGCCGAGCGCCTTGATCACGACGTCTTGCTCACCGACGAGCGTGCTCACGACGAGGCCGAGCCTGCGCGCGCCGACGGCGACGACGACGATGTACTCGCGCGCCGCGCCGAGCGTCGTCGCGCCGGTCGCGCGGCGCGTGTCGGACACGGGCGCAGCAGGGCGCGCCGCGGGCGCGATCACCGCGGGCGCGGGCTCCGGACGCGACGCAGCCGCCGCCTCGTCCGCGCCGCCCCAGTCGGCCTCGGCGACGCCGCTCAGGCCGAAGAGCCGCGCGAGGTGGCAGAGCTGCAGCGTGCTGCCGCGCAGGGTGATCGTCTCGCGCCCGTCGACCACGCGCACCGCCGATGGATCGAGCATCACCGCCTCCTGCACGTTCGCGAGCGGCACGGCGAAGATGCGGTCGCGCACGTGCACGACGAGCGCGCTGATGATCGCGAGCGTGATCGGCAGCGTGACGGTGACCTTCGTGCCGATGCCCGCCTCGCTCTGCAGATCGATGACGCCGCCGAGCTTCGCGATGTTCGTCTTCACGACGTCCATGCCGACGCCGCGGCCCGAGAGCTCGCTCACGTCGGCCTTGGTCGTGAGGCCGGGGACGAAGACGAGGTTCAGGACGTCGCGCCGGCCGATGACGCGCGCCTCCTCGGCCGTGAGCAGGCCGCGGCGGATCGCGGCGGCGACGAGGCGCTCGGTGTCGAGGCCGCGGCCGTCGTCCTCGATCTCGATGACGACGTGGTTGCCCTTCTGGAAGGCGTTCAGCGCGATCGTTCCGACGGCGGGCTTGCCGACGGCCTCGCGGTCGGCGCGCACCTCGATGCCGTGATCGATGGCGTTGCGCATCATGTGCATCAGCGGGTCGCTGAGCTCCTCGACGATGAGCTTGTCGATCTCGGTCTCGGCGCCGGTGATGACGAGGTTCACCATCTTCTCGGCGTCGCGGCTGATCTGACGGACGACGCGCGCGAGCTTGTCGAACACCTGGCCCAGCGGGACCATCCGCACCTCGAGGATGCCCTGCTGCATCGCGCCGAGGTGGCGATCGAAGGTGCGCTGCAGGCGGTGCACGTCGACGCTGAGCTCGCGCGGGACGTGCGCGACGCGCAGCCGATCGACGAGCCGCGCGAGCGACGTGCGCACGATCGCGAGCTCGCCGACGATGTTCATCAGCCGATCGAGCTTGTGGATGTCGACGCGGACCGTCTGCGCGACGCTGCGAATCGACGCCGCCTCGCCGCCCTTCGGCGAGAGGCCTCGGTGCACGCTGCCGGTGGCGTCGGGCGGGAGCATCGACGGCGAGTGTCCGGGCGCCGCCGGCAGCGGCGTCGCGCCGGGCCCCGCGGGCAAAGACGGCGACATCGACGGCGACGGCGGCGCGGGCATCGGCGTCGCGAGCGCGGGCGTCGCCGACGCGGCGTACGACGGCGTCGGGTCGACGCGCCGCGCGACCTCCTCGAGCTCGACGCCGCTCGGCGCGAGCGCCGCGCGCAGCACCTCGGTCGCCGCGGCCGACGCCATCAGGATGTCGAGCTCGATGGAGTCCGCGTCGGCGCCGGCGCCCGTGGGCAGGTACGTGATGATCTCGCCGTGCGGCTTCGCGACGACCTTGAGCTCGTCGAGCGCCTGGTCGATCGTGGCGAGCTGGAACTGGACGCGCAGCTTGAAGAGCCGCTGCCCCTGCGCGATGTTCGTGCGCAGGCGGTGCTCCTCGTACTCGGTGAGCACGCTGAGCAGGTTCGGATCGAGCTCGTAGCCGCCCGCGCTCGGCGCGACGGCGACGCCGCCGGCGCTCCGCGTGAGATCGCGCAGGAGGTCGTCGAGGTCGGGGATCGGCGTCTCGCGCCCGTCCTTCTCGGCC
>DASYCF010001059.1:0-5841 GCA_036500365.1 Byssovorax sp. | reverse complement strand
TCGTGTGCGGGGGCAACGTCGACCTCGGCACGCTGACCTGAGCGGGCCTCGCGCCTATTGGTCGGGGATGGTGATCCCGGTCTTGGTCTCGTCGAGCAGGCTGCCGATGTCGTTCACGACCGCGTCGCGCGCGCCGAGCTGCCCCGTCTGCCCGTCGAGGTAGAGGAACTCGAGGAACTTCACGACCGACGAGTGCTCCATCTGCACGTGAGAGACGAAGTTCTGCTTCGCGAACTTGCCGACCGCGATGAGCGGGACGCGCGTGCCGTACGGCTGGCCGTCGACGGTGCTGTCCGGCGGCGGGGGCACGTGGTCGAAGTACCCACCGCCCTCGTCCCAGGTCACGAGGACGAGCGTGTTCTCGCGATAACAAGACTGCTCGACCGTGGTGACCACGCCCTCGACGAACTGCTCTCCGGCGCTCACCGTGTCGCCATAGCCGGGGTGCTCCGAGTGGTAGCCAGCAGCCTTGATGTAGGTCACGTCGGGCAGGGTGCCGCCCTGGATGTCGGTCGAGAACTTCGCGTAGTCTTGCATGAAGTCCGGGTCCGACTGCCACTGATCGTAATAGAGGAACGGGATGTCGCCCGCGCTGAACACGCAAGGATAAATCGAGAGGCCGGCCGGGCAGTCCGGCGGCGCAGGCGGGCAGTTCGGCGCGGTCGCGACGGCGGCGTCCCAGCCCTCGGCGTACCATTTGACCGAGTGACCAGCTGCCTTGAGGAGATCGGCGATCGTCGTCTGCCCGGTGTACGTCTTGGCCGTGCCGCCGAAGGTGCAGCCGCGGCCGGGGTCGATGTCGGGGAAGAAGCCGTTGTCGATGAACACCTCCTGCGCGACGGCGAGGTACATGTCGTTCGACGACGACTGCCCCGCGATCGGCTGGAAGTACCGATCGGCGATGGCGTACTGCGCCGCGAAGGCCTGATAGGCGCTCGCGTCGGCCGGCTGGCCGATCGAGAAGTTGCCGGGGTCGGAGCAGCTCGACTCGGTGCTGCCCGTCACGTAGTGATCCATCGCCCCGCCGTCGATCTCGGAGATCTCGCACGCCTGGAGGTGGCTCGGGTCGCGCGTCGCGTTCCACGTGTCGGTGAGCTGCATCGGCGAGGCGCCGCTCGGGTCGTGCGCGGGCGCCTTCTCGCAGCACGCCGGGCCGTCGTTGCAGGTCGGGTTCGAGCCGACCGCCGCGGTGCAGTACGTGCCGAAGTAGGTGTCGAACGTGTGGTTCTCCTGCACGACGACGACCACGTGCTCGATGCCCGCGCTCGCGCCGCCGCCGCAGTTGAGCACGCCGCCGGTCCCGCCGCCGCCGGTGCCGCTGCCGCCCGGCCCCGTCTGTGCGCCGCCGGTGCCTGCGGGGTTGTGCGTCGACGAGCTCGTCTGCGTGGTCGTCGACGCCTCGCCGCCGCCGCCCGCGGGTGACGAGCTCGTGTCGTTCGAGCTGCACGCGAGCGCGCCGAAGCTCAAGAAACCAAGCCCGAAAAGGATGTTCCGCATGTGCGCGAGCTTAGCGGAACTCCAAATCGGCCGCCTCCGTTTTGCCACCGTGACGTTGACAAGCCGCCGCGCGTTCTTCACATTTGCGTCTGCGCGAGGCGTCCTGCCCGCGCGCTCGGGGTCGATCGACGCCGAGCTCACCCCGTCGGGGCGCGAAATGCCCCCGGCAGATGGAGAGACAGCACATGCATCCTGCCATGATCGCCTGGTGGCGCGAACGCCACCAGCACCGCCACGCCGCGTGCGCCGAGGCCACCGACCGTGACTGCGGAGGTCGGTCCGCCGGCCCCGAGGGCCGCGGCCGCGGGCGCCACCACGAGCACCACGAGCGCCACGGTCACCACGGCTTCGACGAGGGCGTGTTCGCCGGCGGCGCGGTCGACGACATCTCGGGCGGTCCGTTCGGCGTCCGCCGCCCGCTCCGCTACCTCGCCCACAAGCTCGAGCTCGACGACGCGCAGGTCGCGGAGCTCGCGCGCATCTTGAACGAGCTGAAGACCGACCGCGCCCAGGTCGCGGTCGACGATCGGCGCGTCGTCGCCGGGTTCGCCGACGCCGTCGCGGCCGAGGCGTTCGACGCGGCGAAGACCGCGGAGCTCGCCGCCGGCCGCGTCAAGAGCGCGGAGCTCCTGCGTGACGCGCTCGTGAAGGCGCTCGGCGCGATCCACGCCGCGCTCCAGCCCGATCAGCGCTCGCGCCTCGCGTACCTCATCCGCACGGGCGCGCTCAGCCTGTAGCGCGTCGAAATCGGCCGCCGGGCGACGCGTCTCGCGACTCGTTGCCCGGCGGCTTTTTCTTTGGCGTCACGTCACGCGATCGCGGCGAGCTCGCGTTCGAAGCGCGCGGCGTCTTCGACCTTCACGGGGTTCGGTCCGTGCGACGGATCGGCGAACGCGAGGGACGCGACCCGCGCGAGGTCGCTCGCGCCGACGCCGACGCCCGTCAGCCGCGTGGGCAGGCCGAGCGACGCGACGAACGCCTCGAGCGCGTCGGCGAGCGCGCGGGCCGTGTCGAGATCGGCCGCGCGACGCGGGACGCCGAACGCGTCGGCCACGAGCGCGTATTGAGCAGCCGCGCGCGCGTCGACCGCGTTGAAGCGCACGCTCCACGGGAGCGCGATCGCGTTGCCCGTCCCGTGGTGCACACCGAAGCCGACGCCGAGCGCGTGCGCGACCGCGTGCGCGACGCCGCTGAACGTCATCGAGACCAGCTGCCCGGCCATCGACGCGGCGATCAGCATCGCGCCGCGCGCGTCGAGGTCGTCGCCCGCGACGGCGCGCGGCAAGCTCGCGCGGATCATGCGCACGCTCGCGGAGCCCATCGCGTCGCACATCGGCTGCGCGAACCTCGAGGCCATGCCCTCGATCGCGTGCGTGAGCGCGTCGACGCCGGTCGCCGCGGTGAGCGCGGGCGGGAGCTTCACGCCGAGGCGCGGATCGAGCACCGCGACCGCCGGGTAGATCGCGCGATCGAACATGACGAGCTTGCGACCGCGCGCCGCGTCCTTCACGACCGCGAAGCTCGACGCCTCGCTGCCGGTGCCCGCCGTCGTCGGGATCGCGACGACGGGCAGGCCGGGCGCCTCGACCTTGTTCGCGCCGTCCCACCGCGCGAGATCGCCGCCGAGCTTCGCGAGCAGCGCGATCGCCTTGCCGCTGTCGATCGCGCTGCCGCCGCCGACGGCGACGATCGCGTCGGCGCTCGTCTCGCGCGCCACCGCGGCGCCCGCTTCGACGCTGGCGATGGGCGCGTCGGCCTCCACCGCGTCCCACACGCCCGTCACGCGCGCGCCGGCGGCCTCTCGCACGAGATCGAGCGCGCCGCTCGCCGCGACGCCGCGATCGGTGACGAGCAGCGCGCGCGCGACGCCGTACCGCTTCAGGTAGCTGCCGAGGCGCGAGAGGCCGTCGGGCGCGAACCAGACGACCGTCGGCGCGGTGTACGCGAACGCAGGGAGGCTCATGGCGCGCCGAGCTTAGTCGCGCCTCGCCTCGCGGTGGTAACCTCCGCCGCCGATGGAGCCCGTGGTCCACGTGTTCTCGGTGCGGTGTCGCAGCCCGCGCGCCGGCGTCTGGGAGAAGCTCGCCGACACGAACCTCCTGAACCAGCACATCGGCAACGCGCGCATCGCGGCGACGGCGAGCGCGTCGAAGGACTCCGCGTCGCGCTACCTCACGCGCACGCGCCTCGGCGGGCTCGCCGTGACGTACCGCGAGGAGCCATTCGAATGGGTCTACGCGCGCGCGTTCTCCTGGCGCCGCGACCTCGAGGGCGGGCCGATGACGCGCTTCGAGGGCCGCTACACGCTCGTCGACGCGGACGACGGCGGGTGCGTGGTCTCGTGCACGCTGACGAGCGTGCCGCGCTACTTCTTCATGCGGCCGATCGTGTGGCTCGTGCAGCGCGGCAAGGTGTCGCAGCTGCGCCGCTTCATCGCCCGCATCGACGAGGCGCTCCTCGCCCACGAGGAGATGACGGTCATCGACGCGCCGTGCGACCGCGAGCGCGCGCGCGACCTCGGCGCCTCGCTCGAGGCCGACTACGGCAAGGACCTGGTCGCGAAGCTCGTCGAGGAGATCGCCACGTCGGGCGACGTGGACGCGCTGCGCATGCGCCCGTTCGAGCTGGCGCGCACGTGGGGCGAGGATCGCGACGCGACGCTGAGGCTCTGCCTCGGGGCGACGCGCGCGGGCCTGCTCGAGCTCCGCTGGGCCGTGCTCTGCCCGAGCTGCCGCACGGTCGCGCAGCGCATCCCGTCGCTCGCCGAGCTCGCCGCGGGCGGCCACTGCCCGTCGTGCGACATCCGCTTCGGCGTCGAGCTCGACCGCACCGTGGAGGCGACGTTCGCGCCGCACCCGAGCGTGCGCCGCGTCGACGATCGGCCCTTTTGCGTGGGCGGGCCCATGCTCATGCCGCACGTGCTCACCCAGGCGATCGCGCGCCCGCCCGAGGCCGCGATCCTGCGCGTGCCGGACGACGCGGGCCGGTATCGCCTCTTCGTGCGCGGCGGCGGCGTCGCCGTCGTCGACGCGGCGGAGGGCGCGCCCGCGCGCGTCGAGGTCGTCACGCGCGAGGTCGACGGCGAGCCCGCGCTCGAGCCCGCGCAGATCGACGTCGCACCCGGCGGCGAGGTCGCGCTCGTCGCGCCCGGGCCCCTGCACGCGAAGCTCGAGCGCACGCAGTGGACGTTCGACGCCGCCACCGCGATGCACGTGAGCGCGCTCCCCGAGTTCCGCGAGCAGTTCGGGAGCGACGCGCTGCGCCCGGGCCTCGCGCTCAAGGTCGGCCGCGTCGGCGTGCTGTTCAGCGATCTCGTCGGCTCGACCGCGCTCTACTCGCGCGTCGGCGACGCGTCCGCGTTCGGCGTCGTCACCGACTGCCTCGATTTCGGGCGCGCGATCGTCGAAGAGGCCGGCGGCACCGTGGTGAAGACGATGGGCGACGCCATCATGGCGGCGTTCTCGGATCCGGCCGCGGCGGTGCGCGCGGGCGCCGAGATGGTCGCCAGGTGGGGCGCCTTCGCCGCGTCGAAGCCCGCCGTGGCCGACGTCGACATCAAGGTCGGCGTCGCGGCGGGCCCGTGCACGATCGTGACGGCGAACGGCGTGCTCGACTACTTCGGTCAGACGGTGAACACGGCGGCGCGCGTGCAGCACCTCGCCGGCGCGCGCGAGATCGTCGTCGCCGCCGAGCTCTGCGCGGGCGAGCTCGAGGGCCTGGCCGTGCGCGAGCGCTTCGAGGCGCGCGTGAAGGGCATCGACGCGCCGCTCTCGCTCGTGCGCCTCGGGCTGCCGTGAAGGAGCCGACGCCGCTCGAGCTCGCCTCGCGCCTCGGCCTCCGCGTCGAGGGCCTGCGCGCGCACGGCTCGTTCGCCGGCCGCCCCGTCGAGCTCCGCGTGCACGCGCACAACACGAGCCTCAGCGTGAAGGTCACGGCGCCGATCACGCCCGCGCTCGACCTCGGCCTCGACATCGGACATCGGCTCCTCGCGCCCGCCGCGCCGATGCGCACGCTCGGCGACCCGGAGATCGACGCCGAGTTCTTCGTCCACGCCGACGAGATCGCGCGCGTGCGCAGGCTCTTCGGCGAGGAGCTCCGCGCGCACGTGGTCGCGACGAACCGCGCGAGCCTCGAGATGCGCATCAAGGACGACGCGTGCGTGCTCGGCGCGCGCGAGCCCCTGCATACGCTCGACGTCGGCTGGACGGAGCGGGCGCTCGTCGCGTCGACCAAGGGCGCGGCGCTGGTGGAGGCCGCGCGCGCGCACGTCCCCGCCGCGCATCGCCTCGCCGACGCGGCCGACGAGCTCGAGCGCTACGCGCGTTCGAACGGCGCGCGCTTCTC
>DASYCF010001058.1:0-10284 GCA_036500365.1 Byssovorax sp. | reverse complement strand
GGGTCCGCGCGACGATCGCGTCGTGCACCTCGGGGTTGGCGAGGACTCCCTCGGTGAGCGTGGTGCGCGTGAACCACGGCGCCACGGCGTTGACGCGGATCGCCGCGGGGGCCCACTCGACGGCGAGCCCGCGCGTCAGCTGGTGAAGCGCCGCTTTCAGCGCCCCATAGACGATCGTCCCCCGAACGCTGACGAGGCCCGCGACCGAACCGACGTTGACCACCGCGCTGTCCGCTCCGCGCGTGAGTAGCTCGAACAGGGCCCGCGAGACGCCGACTGCCGAGGTGAAGTTCCTCGACACGAGCATGTCCACGTCGGCGTCGGTGTACTCGACGAAGGGCTTCCGCAGCCCCGATCCGACGTTGTTGACCACGATGTCCACCGCGCCCCACCGCGTGGTGGCCTCTCGCACGAGCGCCGCGCGGCCTTCGCCGGTCGTCACGTCGCCGACGATCGCCTCGCCGTCGCGGCCGCTGTCCTTCCACTCGCGCCGCGCCGCCTCGACGGCCCCGGGCTCCCGCGCCACGACGAGCACGCTGGCCCCGAGGTCCAGGAACGTCTCGGCGGTGGCGCGGCCGATTCCCTTCGTGCCGCCGGTGACGACGGCGCGCTTCCCTTGCAGGGTCCAAGTCTTGTCCATGACTCGCTCCATTCCCGCGCTCAGGTCCCACCGAGGTGGGCCGCGTCGATCGCGGCGAGGATCTGCGCAGTGCTCGGTCGCACCTTGAAGTCCGGATCGGAGTGCGCCCATCGCACGACGCCACCGCGATCGATGAGGAACAGCGCGGGGATCGCGATCTCGTGGTGAGCGTTGCCCGAATAGCTCTCGAGGTCGACGCCGAAGCCCTTCATCTTCGCGAGGGTCGCGTCGTCGACCTTGTTCACGACGTGGAACGCCTCGATCATCTTTGCGTCGCTGTCGCTGAGGACGGGGAACGGGATCGTGTACGTCGCCTTCGTCTTCGCCTCCTGCTCGGGCTTGTCGACGCTCACGGTGACGGGCGTCACGCCGCGCTTTTGGTACTCGGGGTACGCCGTCGCGAGCGTGTGGTTCTCCGTCGCGCAAAACGGGCACCAGCCGCCGCGATAGAAGGCGAGGAGGATCGGACCCTTGGTGTAGAGCGACGCGAGCGACACGTCGTGTCCGTCGAGGTCGTGCGCGTGGATGTCGGGCACCTTCTCTCCGACGGGGATCCCCGTGCCGGGCGCGAGGACGCCGATGCGGTCGGCGGGAGGATCGGTGTACGGCTTCATCATGGGTGCTCCTTCCATCGACGCCGCGGGGCGAGCTGCCGTCGACGCGGGCGACGCGCTCGACGTCATCGGCGCGCCTTCACCGGACGGCTTCGCGCAGCCCGACAACGCCGCGGCGAACAAGAGAATCAGGACCCGGCGCCGAGTCACCGCCGGTCCGAACTCTGCGATGCAACGCTTCACCGCTCGCGTGCTGACGTCGTTCATGGATGCCTCCGGGCTTGTCGTTGCGAGACCACGTCGTCGAGCCACCGCTCGACTCGCCGAAGCTGCTGGGCGAGGAGATCCCGCGATCGCATCGTGTGGGCGACGAGCATCGTTCCTTGGAGGGAGGCCACGAGGTCCTCCGCGAGCGCCCGCGCTCGCCGCCGTTCGAAGCCGATCTCCGCGAACTGCTCCTCGGCCCAATCGATGTAGACGGCGAGGAGCCGCGCGCTCGCCTGCGCGAGAGGCGCGTCCGCTCCGAGCTTGTCGAGCTCCTGGCACAGGCTCCCGTGGGGGCAACCGAACTTGACGACGGAGTCGGCCGAGTCGAGGGGAGCACGAACGAGCCGCCGGAGCCTGAGCCGCGGCTCCCGGTGCGTCGCCACCCACGAGGCGAACCGCTCGCGCAGCGCGCCCGCGTGCGACGCGATCACCGCCTCGGCGAGGGCTTCCTTCGTCTTGAAGTAATAGTAGACGTTGCCGAGCGGCACGCCCGCGAGCGTGGCCACGTCGGCCAACGTCGTCCGCTGGAAGCCTTGCTCGTGCAAGAGCTGCGTCGCGGCCCGGACGAGCTCCGCGCGCTTCTCGGTGGCTGCATACGGCGTCGCCATCTTAGTTGGACAACTAACTCCGAATGGCTCCTGAGTCAAGGGCTCGTGTCCCGCGTGTCGTTGCCGAGGTGCCCTACTCGCGCCGTTGGACGTGCGCCCGCGCCCTGCGACGCGTCGCCGTGACGAAGATCACCATCATCGGCGCGAGCGGCGACGACCTCGCGGATCGCGCTCAAGCGCATACCCCTTCTCGGCCGCTCGTCGCACACCGCCCGGTCGTTTCGAGCACCCGCGGCGGAGGCCGCCGCTGGCGGCCCGCAGGTGACGGTGGGAGGCTCGCCGCGTGACGAACCAGCTCGTGCCGCACCTCTATTTCTCGGGCAGCTGCGAGGCCGCCTTCGGCCACTACGCCGCTTGCGGCCTCGGGGCGATCCGCTCGCTCCAGCGCTACGCGGGCACGCCGACGGCGGCGAAGCTCGGCCCCGCCTGGGAGGACAAGGTGCTGCACGCCGAGCTCGAGGGCCCGGGCCTCCTGCTCTTCGGCGGCGACGGCCCCGACTCCGAACCGATGAAGGGCAGCGCGCTGCTGCTCGAGCGCGACGACGTCGACCGCGCGCGCGCCCTCTTCGACGCGCTCGCCGCCGGGGGGCGCGTCACGGTGCCCTTCGCGCGGCTGCCGTGGGGCTTCTACGGCAACTTCACCGATCGCTTCGGCGTCCAGTGGGCGGTCCTCGTCCGGCCCGAAGCGGGGTGAAGCGTCGCGCACAAGCCCTCCGCCGCGGCGTCTCGAGCTACGCGCGGTTGGCCATGATCACAGCGTGAATCGTGGAGCTGCGGCGAGCTCCACCTCGAGACCGCCGGCGCGCCCGCGCTCGTCCGGCTCGCTCTTCGGCGTGCCGCCCGCAGCGAACGGCGACTGGGCCGTCCGTTACGAGTCGCAGTCGTACCCGCTCGCGCGCGGGATCGCCGAGGACGCGAGCGGCGACGTCGTGTTCTGGGGCGCGCAAATCGGGTTGACGGGGACCCTCAACGACGGCGCGCTGATCGGCCGCGTGACCGCTGACGGCACGCCGGTCGCCGCGGTGAAGCTCGGCGAGACGCAGATCTCAGCGGTGGCGCTCACGCCCTCGGGTGCGACGCTCGTCCACGGGGGTGTGGTTCGCGCGGGAGGGTGGCCGGGCACGCCGATGGGGTCTTTCACGATCGGCGCCGACGCGGAGCTCAACCCGACCTGGACCAACGCAGCCGTAGCCATCGCCGCGGTCGGCACCGCCGACGGCTTCGTCGTCCTGGAGGACCTGCCCGGCTTGGCGATCTCGAGCTTCAGCACGGCGGGCGTCGCGTCGAGCTCGCACCCCTTCGCGTTGACTGTCGATCTCACCTACATGACCTTCGTGCAGATGGCCGCCGGCGCGCACGACGCGTGGCTGCTCTTCTACACCGCCGATCCCACCCAGCCCGACATGAACGAGCCGTTCACGAGCGTCGTCGCGCACGTGAGCGACGTCGGCGACGTGCTCAGCGAAGACGCCTTCGCCGGAGAGATTTGGCAGCTCGCGGTCACCCCGGCGGGCGGCGTCGTCCTCGTCGGCTCGGGTCGAGGCAGTCTCCTCGGCCACACGATCGGGACCGCCGACGGGTCGTGGATCGTGAGCTTCGACGCGACGGGGGCCGTCGTCTTCGAGCAGGACTTCCCCATGGCCGACATGATGGCGGTCGCGGTCGCGCCGGACGGGACCATCGCCGTGCACGCGGAGTTTCAGCCCACGCAACGCCGCCGTGGAGCGTGTTTCCCACGCCGTCGACGACGCTGCCGAACGACAGCTTCCTCGCGGCGCTCGCGGCCGATGGCACGCCGCTCTGGGCGCGCCTCCGCGGCAGCAGCGCGTACGGTGTCGTGCCCTGGCTCGCGTGGTCGACGGACGGAGCCGTCCTCATCAACGCGTGCGCCGGCGACGTGCTGTGGGGCATCGACGTGCACCCGATGGCGACCCGCGCCTCGCTCGTGGTCGCGAAGCTCCACGCCCCGGGTTGAGCCCTGGCGTTGGACGCGCGCTCCGCTCGTGCGAGGCTGCTCCTCGATGAAGATCACGATCGTCGGCGCCAGCGGGCGCATGGGCCTCGCCGTGGCGCGCCTCGCCAAGGCCGAGGGCGCGACGATCGTCGGCGCCGTCGTCTCGCCCCGAAGCACCGCCGTCGGTGAGGACATCGGCGAGGCCGCAGGCGTCGAGACGGCCGGCGTCGTGATGAGCGCGGATCTCTCGGCCGGCCTCCTCGGCGCCGACGTCGCCATCGACTTCTCGAACGCCGCCGCCGTGCCGGAGCTCCTCCGCGCGGCGATGCGCGCGCGCGTCGCCGTCGTGAGCGGGACGACGCGCCTCGAGCCCGCCGCCGAGCGCCTCCTCGACGAGGCCGCGAAGGTGATCCCCGTGCTGTGGTCGCCGAACACGAGCGTCGGCGTGCACCTGCTCGCCGAGCTCGTGACGCGCGCGATCCAGAAGCTCGGCCCCGGCTACGACGTCGAGGTCATCGAGGCGCACCACCGCGCGAAGGTCGACGCGCCGAGCGGCACCGCGATGCGCCTCGTCGACGCGGCGAAGGCCGCGCGCGCCGAGCTCGAGCCGGTCTTCGGCCGCGAGGGCAACGTCGGTCCGCGCGTCGAGCGCGAGGTCGGCGTCCACGCCGTGCGCGGCGGCGACGTCATCGGCGAGCACACGGTGCACCTCCTCGGCCCGGGCGAGCGCATCGAGCTCACGCACCGCGCGACGAGCCGCGACCTCTTCGCCCGCGGCGCGCTGCGGGCGGCGCGCTTCCTCGTCGGCAAGCCGCCCGGGCGCTACGCCATGGTCGACGTGCTCGGCGGCTGACGCCGCGCGCGCTATCGTGGGCGGGCATGGCGCCGCCCGACCGGGAACGTCTCGTCGACGAGATCGCGCGCCTGTCCCGGCACCTCGGCACGCTCGAGCGCGAGCTCGCGACGGTCGCCGACGGCACGCCGACCACGGGCGCCGGCGACGCGCCGACCATCGTGACGACGCCCGCCGGTCGTCCTGGCCGACGGCCCGCCGACGCGAGCGATCCCCCGAGCACGTCGCCGCGCCTTCAACGCGCGGCGCCGACCGCGCCCCGGCTCCCGCCCGCCGCGCTCTCGGACGACTTCGTGCAGCGCTACTCCGCCGGCGAGCTGCTCGGCGAGGGCGGCATGGGCGAGGTGCGCCTCTCGATGGACCGTCGCATCGGCCGCGCCGTCGCGATGAAGGTGATGCGCCCCGAGTCGAGCCGCGAGGCGAAGCTCCGCGCGCGCTTCCTCTTCGAGGCGAAGGTGCAGGGCCAGCTCGAGCACCCGTCGATCGTGCCGGTCTACGACCTCGGCGTGCGGCCCGACGGCGCGCCTTTCTTCACGATGAAGCGCGTCCACGGGCGCACCCTCCACGACGTGTTGAAGGCGCTCGCCGCCGGTGACCCGGCGACGCAGCAGCACTTCA
The DNA here is from genome assembly GCA_036500365.1 of Byssovorax sp. Lineage (GTDB taxonomy): Bacteria > Myxococcota_A > Polyangia > Polyangiales > Polyangiaceae > DASYCF01. Next base: position 4,790 of record DASYCF010001058.1, on the reverse strand, counting down.
CGCGGCACAAGCTGCTGACGGCGTTCCAGTCCGCCTGCCTCGCCGTCGAGTTCGCGCACCAGCGCGGAGTCGTGCACCGCGACCTCAAGCCGGCGAACCTCATGCTCGGATCGCTCGGCGAGCTCTCGATCCTCGATTGGGGCCTCGCGAAGGTCACGCGCGGCGATCGCGCCATCACGCCGTCGCCCGAGGCCGAGGCCGCGCTCGAGGCCGCGCGCGACAGCGAGGAGACGGCCGTCGGCGAGATCCTCGGGACGCCCGGCTACATGTCGCCCGAGCAGGCCGCGGGCGGCGCGCACGTCGACGCGCGGAGCGACGTCTTCGCCCTCGGCGCGATGCTCTACGAGATCCTGACGCTGCGGCACCTCGTCCCCGGCAAGGTGGGCAAGGACGTCTCGCGCGCGACCCTCCTCGGCGCGTACGACGCGCACATCTCGGCGCGCTTCCCGGATCGCGGCGTGCCGCTCGAGCTCGAGGAGGCGTGCGTCGGCGCGACGATGCACGACCCGAGCAAGCGCACGCGCACCGCGATGGAGCTCTGGGAGGCCGTCGAGCGGCACCTCGAGGGCGACCGCGACGTCGAGCGCCGCCGCGGCCTCGCCGACGACCACGCGCAGAAGGCGCTCGACGCGATCGCCGAGTTCGCCGCCGCGAAGGAGGACGTCGAGCTCGCGAAGGAGATCCGCGCGCGCGCCGTCCGCGAGGTGTCGCAGGCGCTCGCGTTCGACCCGCAGCACCCCGCCGCGATCCGCGCCGCCGTGTGGCTCGTGACCGACGCCGCGCCCCCGCCGACGCCGGAGAGCGAGGCCGCCGCCCGGCAGATCGAGCTTCGATCGCGCCTCAAAGTCGCGCGCCGCGGCACGCTCGCGTACGGCGTGTGCGCCGCGTACCTCGCCGTCGTCGCGATGTCCGGCGTGAAGAGCTGGCTCGCGCTCGGGAGCGCCGCCGCGTTCTTCTTGGCAGCGGCCGCGCTCGCGTTCGCGACGTCGCGCAAGGCGGAGCTCGCGTCGAGCTTCTGGGCGCCGGTGCTCATCATGGCGCTCTCGTCGTGCGGCGTCGCCATCGCCGCGGGGCTCTTCGGTCCGTTCGTGTACGTGCCGAGCCTCTGCGCGGCGAACGTCATCGTCTTCTCGATGGCGAGCGAGTCGCGCACGCGCGTCGTCGGCATCGTCTGCGGCGCGCTCGCGGTCATCGCGCCGCTCGTCCTCGAGGAGCTCGGCGTCGGCCCGCCCTCGCTCTCGATCTCGAGCGACCACATCGAGATCGCCGCGCGCGCCGTGAACTTCACGCCGCTCGGCACGAAGATCGTGCTCATGCTCGAGATCCTCGGCACCGTCATCGTGCCCGCGTGGCTCGTCGGCGCCGAGCGCGACGCCCGCACGCGCGCCGAGCGCCGCCTCGCCGTCCGCGCCGAGCAGCTCGCCGAGTTCCTCCCCGGCGGCGCCGCCGCTCCGCGCTCTCGCCTCTGAGGCGGGCGCCCGGTCGCCCGAGGGTCGGCGGATTGACACGCCCCACGCGGCCGGTTACAAGCGCTCGCCTCCGAAAAGCCCGAAAAACGCCGAGTTTTGTGGCGAATTTCGCGCGCCGCGCCCTTGTCGAGGGCCCTGGCCGGACCATCGGAGGCGCTCGGAGCCCATGGCCACGTACGTCCCTCTGCTCATCTTGTTCGCCTTCGCGGGGCTGATCACGGTCGGCCTCTTCGTGGCGACCTCGCTGCTCGGGCCCAAGAACCCGACGCCCGAGAAGGACATCCCGTACGAGTGCGGGAGCGAGTCGACGGGCGGTCGCTTCGTCAAGCCGAGCGTCAAGTTCTACCTCACGGCCATCCTGTTCGTCGTCTTCGACATCGAGGCCGTGCTCATCTACCCGTGGACGACGCAGTTCCGCGCGCTCGGGTGGGCGGGCCTCGCGACGATGGTGAGCTTCCTCACGCTGCTCGTCGTCGCCCTCATTTATGTCTGGAAGAAGGGAGCGCTCGAATGGGAGAGCTGAACGGCGGCGACCACCGCGTCCACGTGCTCGAGGGCAGCGAGCGCGGGTTCGCGACCACGCGCTTCGACTCGCTCCTCAACTGGGCGAAGAAGTACTCGCTCTTCCAGTACCCGTTCGTCACGGCGTGCTGCGCCATGGAGTTCATGGCGATGGCGAGCCCGCGCTTCGACATGGCGCGCTTCGGCGCCGAGGCGCCGCGCTTCTCGCCCCGCCAGGCCGACTTGCTCTGGATCGTCGGCACCATCAGCCAGCGCCAGGCCCCCGTCCTCAAGCGCATCTACGAGCAGATGGCCGACCCCAAGTGGGTGCTCGCCTTCGGCACGTGCGCCTCGTGCGGCGGCTTCTACGACAACTACACGACGCTCGCGGGCATCGACAAAGTCATCCCGTGCGACGTCTACGTGCCCGGCTGCCCGCCGCGTCCCGAGGCGGTGATGGACGGCTTGCTCTTGCTGCAGGACAAGATCGCGCGCGGCGACCGCACGCCCGGCATCGTGAAGCCGCGCACCGACCCCGTGCCGGAGGATCTCGTGCAGCTCCGGAGGGGCGCGTGAGCAAGCGCGCGCTCGAGCTCCTCAAGGAGCGCTTCCCCGCTGCGATCCTCGAGACGCACAGCCAGTTCGGCGACGACACGGCCATCGTCGACCCGGCGAGCTGGCGCGCCGTCGCGACGTTCGTGCGCGACGATCCGCGCCTCGCGATGAACATGTTCACCGACCTCTGCGGCGCCGAGCGCCTCGGCGGCGACGGCGAGCGCTTCGAGGTCGTGCTCCACGTGCGCTCGCTCCAGCACGCGCACCGCCTGCGGCTCAAGGCGCGCGTCGGCGAGCGCGACCTCGGCGACGCGGAGACGGTCGAGATCGACTCGCTCGTCCCCGTGTGGCGCGGCGCCAACTGGTTCGAGCGCGAGACGTACGACATGTACGGCATCGTCTTCAAAGGCCACCCGGACATGCGACGCATCCTCATGTACCCGGAGTTCGTCGGGCACCCGCTCCGCAAGGACTACCCCGCGAACAAGACGCAGCCGCTCATCCCGTACCGGCCCGAGGCGGTCGGCAAGCTGCCGCCGTTCGGCGTCGACGAGGGCCTGAGCTTCGGCCGCCAGACGCACGATTTCCCCCGCGGCGAGGAAGAGGCGTAGACGCATGGAGCCGTTGGACGAGGAGCTCGCGGACGGCGAGCTCGAGCTGCCGAGCGAGCCGATGCTCCTCAACATGGGGCCGAGCCACCCAGCGATGCACGGCACGGTGCGCATCGTGCTCGAGCTCTCGGGCGAGTCGATCCTCAAGGCCGACGTGCAGATCGGCTACCTGCACCGCGGCTTCGAGAAGATGTGCGAGCGCGGTACGTGGACGCAGGTGTTCCCGTACGTCGACCGCTGCAACTACGTCTCGCCGATGCTCAACAACGTGGGCTACTCGCTCGCGGTCGAGAAGATGCTCGGCGTCACGGTGCCGGAGCGCTGCCAGTACTACCGCATCGTCCTCGGCGAGCTCGCGCGCATCTGCGATCACATGATCGCGAGCGGCGCGATGTGCATGGAGCTCGGCGCGTTCACGCCGTTCCTCTACCTGGCGCGCGCGCGCGAGATCATCTGGGACATCTTCGAAGAGGAGACGGGCGCCCGCGTCACGCACAGCTTCGGCCGCGTCGGCGGGATGGCGAAGCCGCCGACGAAGTACTTCAAGGAGATGGTGACGGCGGGCATGGCGCGCGTGCTCGACGTGGTGATCGAGGCCGAGAAGCTCGTCCTCAAGAACCGCATCTTCCTCGACCGCGTCGAGAACATCGGCAAGATCAGCCAGGCCGACGCGCTCGCCCTCGGCTGGACGGGGCCCACGCTCCGCTCGACCGGCGTGCCCTACGACGTGCGGCGCGCGCACCCGTACATGCTCTACGACCGCTTCGAGTTCGACGTCCCCGTCGGCACGAGCGGCGACAACTACGACCGCTTCATGTGCCGGCAAGAGGAGATCCGCCAGAGCGCGCGCATCATCGAGCAGGCGCTCGCCCAGATGCCCGACTCGGGCCCGATCGACCTCACCGATCCGCGCATCGTCCTGCCGCCGAAGGAGGACGTCTACACGACGATCGAGGCGACGATTCAGCACTTCAAGATCGTGATGGAGGGCATCAAGGTGCCCGCCGGCGAGTGCTACTCGTACACCGAAGGCGGCAACGGCGAGCTCGGCTTCTACCTCGTGAGCGACGGCAGCGGCACGCCGTGGCGCGTGCGCATCCGCCCGCCCTGCTTCGCGATCGTGCAGGGCCTCGAGCAGCTCATCACCGGCCGCATGATCCCGGACGTCATCCCCACGTTCGGCTCGCTGAACATGATCGGCGGCGAATGTGATCATTGAGATCAGGTTCTAAATGGCAACCAATCCCCCGGCGAACGCGCCTCAAGCAGCCGCAGCACCGAAGCCTCCGAACACGATCAAGATCGACGGTCGCGAGATCCCGTTCGAGCCGGGGGACACGATCATCCGCGCCGCGCACCGGCACGGGATCGACATCCCGCACTATTGCTGGCATCCCGGGCTCAGCGTCGCGGCGAATTGTCGGATGTGCCTCGTCGAGATCCTTCCGCCGCCCGGGAGGCCGGCGATGGAGCTCGATATCCTGCGCTGGGACGACAAGCTCCGCGACTATGTGCCGGCGAAGAAGCCGAAGCTTCAACCGGCCTGCCAGCAGGCCTGCGCGCCCGGGATGGAAGTGCTCTCGAGCGACTCGAAGAACGTCGCCGAAGCACGCGGCGCGGTGCAGGAGCTCTTGCTCCTCAACCATCCGGTCGA
>DASYCF010001057.1:0-3670 GCA_036500365.1 Byssovorax sp. | reverse complement strand
GATCACGCGCGGCAGCGGGTGGCCGGCGAGGGGCGTCGGCGCGGTGACGAGCTCGCCCACACCGCCCTCGTTCCAGCGCTCGCGCTCGTGGAGCTCCTCGAGGAATCGCGCGCGGTCCGCCGGGACGACGCGCTGGTCGATGCGGTACGGCGCCTCGATCACGACGCGCGGCCGCGTGTCTCGCTCGGCGGGCGCCACCTTCGCGCGGTCACGATCACGACCCGCGACGGCGGAGTCCGCGCGATCGAACGGCGCGACCGGCATCTCCGCGTGCGCCGTCGGCGCGGGCGCGGTCGGCGGCGGGGGCGTCGCGAAGGCGATCGCGGGTGCGCGCGGCGCCGCCTCTTGCGCCGTCGGCGCGCACGCGACGAGGCCGAGGGCCACCGCGACGACGCCGAGCCGGTGCATCGACCGGCTATAGCGCAGCCCGCGTCGCGATCAGAATTTCATGGCGCCGCGCGGATCGGGCACCGCGTCGGCAAGCGCGTCGATCGCGGCGGCGACCTTCGGCGAGTCCTCCGTCGGCACGTGGACGAGGAAGCGCACGTAGAGATCGCCCGGCTCCTTGCCCTTGCGACCCACGCCCTTGCCGCGGAGGCGCGTCAGCGCGCCCGTCTGCGTGCGCGCGGGCACCTTGAGGTTCACCTCGCCCTCGGGCGTGGGCACGCGGATCTTCTCGCCGCGATACGCCTCTGCCAGCGTGATCGGCACGTCGAGGTAGAGGTCGTCGCCCTCGCGCTTGAAGAACGGGTGCGCCTCGACGTGGATCGTGAGCAAGAGGTCGCCCGGCGGGCCTCCGCCGAACCCGGGCGTGCCCTGCCCTGCGATGCGGATGCGGCTGCCCTCCGTCGCCCCGGGGGGCACGCGGACGGACACCTGATCGGAGTCGCGCTGGAGCGAGAGCGTGGCGCCCCTCACGGCGGAGACGAAGTCGATCGTCACCTCGCTCTCGACGTCTTGGCCCTTGGTCGCACGCGGCACGCCGCGGCCGGCGCGGGGGCCGCGCGCGCCCTGGCGTTGGCCGAAGAGGTCGCCGAGCAGGTCGCTGAAGTCGGCGCCGCCCGCGCCGCCCGCGCCGCCGAAGAAGTCCTGCGGGTTCACCCCGCCGCCGGGACCGCCGCGCGGGCCGCGCGCGCTCCCGTACTCGCGGATCAGGCGCGCGCGCTCGGGATCGAACCCGGGCGAGAGCGCGGCCTCGCCGAACTCGTCGTAGAGGGCGCGCTTCTGCTTGTCGGAGAGGACCTCGTGCGCCTGATTCACGTCCTTGAAGCGCTGCTCGTTCGCCTTCCCGGGGTTCTTGTCCGGGTGGTACTTCATCGCGAGCTTGCGGAACGCCTTCTTGATGGCGTCCTCGTCGGCTTCGCGTGTGACACCGAGGGTTTCGTACAGGTTCTTCGGCATGACGCGGTTTTCGGGCCTGCTTTGGGCCACCGGCGAAGCTAAGGCCTGCGCCGACGGCTGTCCACGTCAGGCGAGCGCGCGCCAGGTCGTCCCGGTCGGGCCGTCGGCGACCTCGACGCCGGCCGCCTCGAGCTCCTTGCGGATCGCGTCGCCCTTGGCGAAGTCCTTCGCGGCGCGCGCGGCGGCGCGGTCGGCCAGGCGCCCCTCGATGCCCGCGGGCGTGAGGCCGTAGAGGGCGAGCCGCCGCGCCTGCGTGCGCTCGACGTAGACCGCTTGCGGCGCGACGAGGAGGCCGAGCGGCGCGGCGCACGACGCGACGGCGGCGGCGATGGCGCGCGCGACGAACGGCGCCGCCCTCTGGAGCTCGGCGTCCTTCTTTCGTTTGTTCGCGAGTTCGGCGAGCTCGTGCGCGGCGCTCGCGACCTCGCCGAGGACGGCGAGCGCGACGGGCGTGTTGAGGTCGTCGTCGAGCGCGGCGTCGACCCGGCCGCGCGCCGCCTTCGCGAGCAGGGCGAACGGCGCGAGGTCCTTCGGCGTCTTCTGCGGCTCGTCGCCGCTCGCGCGGGCGGCGAGCTCGTTCGCCCGCGCGAGGCCGAGGTAGATGTAGTCGACGCGCCGCTCCGCCTCGCAGATGCCGGGGAAGACGACGCGCCCGCTCGCGAGCTTGTCGGTGTCGAAGCCGATCGGCCCGCGGTACTGCACGCCGAGCAAGAAGAAGCGGATCGCCTCGGCGTCGTTGCGCTCGAGGGCCTGGCGCACGGTGACGAAGTTGCCGAGGCTCTTCGCCATCTTCTCCTTGTCGATGTTGACGAAGCCGTTGTGCATCCAGATGCGGGCGAAGTCGCCCTCACCCGGGTGCGCCGCCTCGCTCTGCGCGATCTCGTTCTCGTGGTGCGGGAAGACCAAGTCCATGCCGCCGCAGTGCACCTCCATCCCGTGGCCGAGGTAGCGATCGCTCATCGCCGAGCACTCGATGTGCCAGCCCGGGCGGCCCTTGCCCCACGGGCTCGCCCAGCCCCACGCGTCGCCGACGCAGCCCTTCCACAGGGCGAAGTCGAGCGGATCCTTCTTGTCGTCGCTCGCCTCGACGCGGGCGCCGACGCGCAGATCGTCGACGTTGCGCTTCGACAGCTTGCCGTAGCCGGCGAACGCGCGGACGGCGTAGTAGACGTCGCGCGCGCCGCTCGGCATGTCGACCACGTACGCGGCGCCGTTGTCGACGAGCGTCGTGATGATGGCGACGATCTCGCCGATGTTCTCGCTGACCTTGGGCTCGTGGTCGGGCGGGGCGCAGCCGAGCTCGCCCATGTCGCGCTGGTACTCGCCGGCGAAGCGCGCGGAGAGCTCCATCGGCGGGGTGCCGCTCTCGGTCGCGCGCTTCAGGATCTTGTCGTCGACGTCGGTCACGTTGCGCACGTAGGTCACGTTCAGCCCCTGCGCGCGCAGGTGCCGGACGAGGATGTCGGGCGCGAGCGCGGCGCGCGCGTGGCCGATGTGCGCGACGTCGTACGTCGTCGGGCCGCAGCAGTAGACGCCCACCTCGCCGGGCCGACGCATCGTCAGCGGCTTGAGCTTGGTCGAGAGCGTGTCGTAGAGGTGCAGGGCCATCGTCCGTGGCCCGTCGTTTACCACATCGTCTCTCGAGACGGCGCGTGCGCGGCGGGCCGCGCCGACCTATGAAACGAGGGCCGCATGCTGCCGATCCGCGACCACCTCAAGCCGCGCCGCTTCCCGGTGGTCAGCGTCGCGCTCATCGGCGCCAACGTCGTCGTGTTCGTGTGGGAGGTGCTGCTCGTCACGGCGGGCACGTCGGTGTTCGACCTCGAGCAGGCGTGGGGACTCGTGCCCGCGCGGTTCGTCGGCGACCCGATCGGCCAGCTCGTCACGCCGTTCTCGAGCCTGTTCCTGCACGACCCCACGCGCCTCTGGCACATCGGCGGCAACATGCTCGCGCTCTGGATCTTCGGCGACGACGTCGAAGACGCGCTCGGGCGATGGCGCTTCCTCGCGCTCTACTTCGCGGCCGGCCTCGCGGGCTGCGCCGCGCACGTCGCCGTCGACCCGGGCGCGATCGGGGCCGAGATGGGCGCCTCCGGCGCGGTCGCCGGCGTGCTCGCCGCGTTCGTGTCGCTCTACCCGGAGGCGCCGATAACCATGCTGCACTTCTTCGTGCCGGCCTGGTTCTGGAAGGCCTTGCTCGACTTGCCTGCGTGGGTCGTCGTGCTCGAGTTCTTCGTCTTCAACCTGTGGGAGTCGCAGCGCGCGAACA
>DASYCF010001056.1:0-2005 GCA_036500365.1 Byssovorax sp. | reverse complement strand
CGCGGACCCGGCGGCGGCCGCGTCGCAGGCGGTCGACAAGATCGCGGCGGCGCGTGTGTGGCTCCTCAAGGAGAAGCCGTTCTTCGGTGTGCTCGCGCGCGCGCTCGAGGTCCGCCCGTCGCTCGAGGTCGCGGCGTTTCGACTGTCGGTCGACGACAAGCTCGCGGTGAACCCGCTCGTCGTGCTCGAGCTCGCCTTCCCGGCGCTCTGCGCGCGCCTCTCGCACGTCGCGCTGCACGCGGCGCTCGGCGCGTACGCACGGCGCGGCCCGCGCGACGCATTGAAATGGAACGTCGCGCACGATCTCGCGATCGATCCGCTGCTGCGCGCTGGCGGACTGCCCACCTCGGAGGGCTTGCCGGACTTCGATCTGCCCAAGGGCTCCGCCGCGGAGCACTACTATGCTGCGTTGCCCGACGGCGCGCGGCCCGACGACCTCTGGTGCGACGTCAGCGACCCTCCACCGAAGGACGACGCGCCGCCCGCGGGCTCGTTCACGCGCGAAGACGACCCCGAGGGCTCGTCGCCCGGAGAGGGCGACACCAAGGGTGGACAGAGGCCGAGCGCCGAGGGCGAGCCCGAGCCCGGCGAGGAGGGCGAGGAGCGACCGAGCGACGGAGACGACGACGACCCGCTCGAGGCGCGCGCGCGAGAGCTTCAATGGAAGATGCGCCTCGGCGCCGCGATGGAGGAGGAGGCCGCGAGCGGCGGCAAGACGTTCGGCGACGCGCCCGCGTGGATCGACGAGCTGCTCGAGGCGACCATCGAGCCGCCGCCCGACTGGAGCGCCATCCTGCAGCGCTCGATATCGATGCTCGCGCGCACCGAGCGCAGCTTCCTCCGGCCCTCGCGGCGCATGGCCGCGCTCGCCGGGCCCGACGGCGAGTGGCCCGATGCCGTCGCCATGCCCGGACGTCGCGTCGTGCCCGCGGGTCGCCTCGTCGCGGTCGTCGACACGTCGGCCTCGATGGAGAGCGCCGATCTCGCGAGGTTCCTCGGCGCGCTCGCCGCCGTCGCCAGCGCCGAGGGCTTCGACGAGATCCGCCTGCTGCAGGCGGACGCGGAGGTGACGCGCGACGAGACCGTCTACGCCGCGGAGCTCTTGTTCGAGAAGATCGAGGTCGTCGGCCGCGGCGGCACCGACTTTCGCCCCGCGCTCGAGCGCCTCGAGGCCGACGCGCGCCGCGAGCTCGAGCGCTACACCGTCGTGTACCTGACCGACCTCGAGGGCACCTTCCCGGCGAAGTCTCAGGTGCGCGCGCTCGACGTCTTGTGGGTCACCCCTCGAAAGGTCACCTCGGCTCCGCCCTTCGGTCGCGCCGTGACCATGGCCGCGCAGCGCGGTTGACCGAAGCCTCGCGCGACGGCCGCGGGGCGGTCGTCGTGGCGGGACCACATCTGCCGACAGCTCGCGCAGCTCACGACTTGGTCCCTGGCTCCTCGTCGACGACGACGGCGCGCCGCGCTCGCTCGTCGACGTGGAGGCTGAAGACGTCGGGCCTCGCGTAGTGGCCCGCCACGTCGAGATCGTATTTGCCGCGCGCGATCTCGCCGCGATCGATCTCGGCCGTGAGGATCGCGTCCTCGTCGAACACCGGCCCGGCGAGCACCTTGCCGAGCGGATTCACGATGCACGAGCCGCCGCGCACGAGCACGGTCTCCGGCGCATCGCCCTGCACCGCGCGATACGGCTCCGGGCACTGGCCGCGTCGCACGTGCTGACTCGCGCTGAGGACGAAGCAGCGGCCCTCGAGCGCGATGTGCCGCATGGTGACGAGCCACGTCTCGCGATCATCCACCGTGGGCGCGAGGTAGAGCTCGACGCCCTTCGCGTACATGTGCATGCGGAGCATCGGCATGTAGTTCTCCCAACACACGACGGCGCCCATCCGACCGAGCGGCGTGTCGAGGACGGGCATCGTCGAGCCGTCGCCGAAGCCCCAGACGAGCCGCTCGGCGGCCGTCGGCATGAGCTTCCGATGCTTGCCGAGGAGCGCGCCGTCCG
>DASYCF010001055.1:0-3467 GCA_036500365.1 Byssovorax sp. | reverse complement strand
GCCCGAGCCCGAGCCCGCACCCGAGCCCGAGCCCGAGCCCGAGCCCGCACCCGAGCCCGAGCCCGAGCCCGAGCCCGAGCCCGAGCCCGAGCCCGAGCCCGAGCCCGCGCCCGCGCCCGAGCCCGAGCCTGCGACCGCGGGCGACGCGACGGGGGACGGCGCGCTGGGGCGACCGCACGCACCGACGACGAGCGCGACGACGACGACCCCGAGCTTCACCGTCGAGGAACGCGCGGCGCGCGCGAGGCCGTCCCGATCACCGCTCAACCGATCAGCGCGCGGATCGCCTTGCCCGAGTCGGTCAACGAGATCGGCCGGCCGCTCCGCGCCTCCTCGGCGGCCGCGGGGTCGAGCCCGAGCTGCGTCGCGAGGGTGGCGAAGAGGTCGGCGACGCGCGTCGGCTGCGACGTCACGGCCTCGCCGTCGCCGTCGGTGCCTCCGTGCGCGACGCCGCCGCGCAGTCCGCCGCCCGCGAGCACGGCGCTGAACGCGGCGGGGTGGTGATCCCGCCCGTCGTTCGCGTTGATCGCGGGCGACCGCCCGAACTCGCCCATCATGACGACGAGCGTCGAGGCGAGCAGGCCGCGCGCGTCGAGGTCCTTCACGAGCGACGCGGCGGCGGGGTCGAACTCGCCGCAGAGCTTCTTCGTGCGGCTCCAGCCGTCCTTGTGCGTGTCCCAGCCGTCGATCTCCACCTCGACGTAGCGCACGCCCGCCTCGACGAGGCGCCGCGCGACGAGGCAGCCGCGGCCGAAGCGCGTGTCGCCGTAGGCCTTCTGCGTCGCGGCGGGCTCGCTCGCGACGTCGAACGCGTCGACGCGGGGCGCGTGCATGAGGCGCGCGGCCTTCTCGATGACGGCGGCGTGCGCGGCGACGGCGGCGTCGCCCGTCTTCTTCGCGAAGCGTGCCTCGACGTACCGGAGCGCGTCGAGCCGCGCGGCCTCGCGCGACGCGTCGACGCGGCGCGGCCGCTGCAAGTTCGACGGCACGGCGCCGGGCTCGAGCACGACGAACGGACCGTTCGCGGGGCCGAGGAAGCCGCCGCCTTCGCTCGGACCGCCGAGGCTCACGAACGCGGGCAGCGCGTCGCCCTCGCCGCCGCGCTTGTGGCTGATCCACGCGCCGAAGGCGGGCAGCGCCGCGGTCGCGGTCGGCGAGTAGCCCGTGTGCGCGAGGAAGCGCGCGCGCTCGTGGTTGCCCTCCTTGCTCGTCATGCCGCGGACGACGGCGAGGTGCTGCGCCTGGTCGGCGAGCTGGGGCAGCCGATCGCTGAACGACACGCCGCTCGCGCGCGTCGTGATCGGCTTGAACGGCCCTGCGCCGCGGCCGCGCGGCTTCGGGTCGAACGTGTCGACGTGGCTCGGCCCGCCGTTCATCCAGAGCACGACGCACGCCTTCGCGGGCGCCTGCTTCGGCGTGTCGACGGCGCGCTTCACCTCGTCGGCGCTCGCGCTCTTCAGGTCCGCAAGGAAGAGCGCCGCGAGGCCGGACGCCGACATGGCCATGAAGTCTCGACGATGCACGTTGCGCTCTCAGTGGTTGAAGGTGAACTCGCTCGAGTCGAGCAGGGCGAACATCACGTCTTCGAAGGCCTGCTCGTCGGCGCTCGGGCGTCGCGGCAGCAAGCGGTCGGCCTTCGCGAGCTTGCGATCACCCGCGCTCGCCGCCGCGCGCCTTCGCTTCGGCCCCTTCGCAGGTTTGTCCGCCGGGCCGTCGTCGCGCGCGACCGTGCGCCGTTCGCCGACGAACTCGAGCCAGTGGGCGACCTCGTCGGCGTCGGGCAGGCGGCCGAGGACGCGCACGTAGATTCGACGCACGACCTCCGCGTCGGAGATGTCGTCTCGCAGAATCGCGTCGAGCGCGCCGCCCGCGATGGCCGACGCGCCCGTGTTGACGAGCTTGCCGTTCAAGAGCGACAGCGCCTGCGCGATCGTCCCGTCGTAGCGCGCCTCGCCGCCCGACTCGTCGACGTCGAAGACGAAGCTCATCTGCTTGCGGAGGTCGGCGCGCAGGCCCTCCTCGTCGCCGTTCGACACGGTCGCGAGCACGGGCGCGATGCCGGTCGCGGCGACGATCGCGTCGAGGAGCTGGTCGGCGTCGAGCGGCTTGTCGGGGAAGCGCGACCACATGCGGCCCTCGCCCGCCGCCGTCGGCGACGACGCGAGCTGATACGCCTCGGTCGACGCGACGACGGTGACGAGCCTCCGCACGTCGTAGCGGCTCGCCTTGAAGTCGCGCGCGAGCCGTTCGAACGCCTCGGGCGCGAGCGGCGCGTTCGAGGGGCGGAGATCGTCGACCGGGTTCACGAAGCCGCGCCCGAGCATCATCGACCAGACGCGGTTGACGAACGCCTTCGCGAACCACGGGTTCTTGCCGTTCGTGATCCAGCTCGCGAGCGCGCGGCGAGGGCTCTCGGCCTTCGAGAGATCGGTCCCGTCGAGCGCGGCGGGCTTGCTGCCGTAGTACGGCGTCGACATGAGCTTCTTCTTGCCGGTGCGCAGGAACGCCGGCTTGTCGACGTCGAACAGCTCGAGCTCGCCGCGCGTCGCGTCGCCCTGCGGCGGCTCGGCCTTCATGCGCAAGAAGCACGCGGTGAAGCGGCGAAAGTCCTCTTGCTTCCACTTCTCGGTCTTGTGGTCGTGGCACTGCGCGCACTGGATCTGCACGCCGAGGAAGGCGCGCGACGCGGTGCCCGCGAGCTCCTCCGGCGCGTCCTTGAAGCGCACGAGCCAGTTCACTGCGCCGTTCACGCGCGTGCGCTCGTCGTCTGCGCGGTTCCGGCCCGTGGCGGTCACGAGGTCGGTGACGAAGCGGTCGTAGGCGACGTTGCGCGTGAACGCGTCTCGCACCCACGCGTGGAAGCCGTCGCGATCGACGAGCTTCTCTTTCGTGCCGTGGCCGAGCAGGAGCTCGTCGTAGCGCTGCGCCCAGCGCTCTCCCCAGCGCGGCCCACGCGTGAGCTGCGCGACGGCGCGCGCGCGCTTGTCGAGATCCTCGTCGGCGAGGAAGCGCGTCACGACGTCGGGAGGCGGCACGACGCCCGCGAGATCGAGCCAAGCGCGCCGCAAGAAGCCCGCGTCGTCGACGCGCGGCGCCGGCGTGATGCCGCCCGCCTTCCAGCTCGTGCGGAGCAGCTCGTCGACCTCGCGCGCGACCGCCTCGGGTGCCTCGATCTCGGCCCGCGCCTCCGCCCTTCGCGCGCTCTCGGCACCGCGCTCGGGCCCCGCCGACGCGCCAGGGCCGCAGGCCCCCGCGAGCCCCGCCACCGACAGCACCACCGCCCCGACGACCTGACGCAGCACGCTCCGCGCTTCAGCACACCCCGCGCCACCCCCATAACTCGCGCGAGCGCCGGTGTTGATGCGCGTGCCACGCGTCTTCGAATGACGACACGTGTCACGGCGAAATACGCGCCGACAAAAGGCAGAAGGCCTCCCGCTTTCGCAGAAGGCCTTCTTCGCTGGCTC
>DASYCF010001054.1:0-1926 GCA_036500365.1 Byssovorax sp. | reverse complement strand
CCCGTCGCTGATCGTGGCCACCGAGCTAATGCGCGACGCCGTGCTCGCCGGCAAGAAGATCCTGCTCTGCGGCAACGGCGGCAGCGCCGCGGACGCGCAGCACATCGCCGCCGAGCTCGTCGGCCGCTTCGTCGTCGAGCGCCGGCCGCTCGCGGCGATCGCGCTCACCGTCGACAGCTCCGCGCTCACCGCGATCGCGAACGACTACGGCTACGAGCACGTGTTCTCGCGCCAGGTCGAGGCGCTCGGCGCCGAGGGCGACCTCCTGATCGCGATCACCACGAGCGGCTCGTCGAAGAACGTCCTCGCGGCCGTCGCGGTGGCCCGCGCGCGCGGCATGAAGATCCTCGCGCTCACCGGCGCCCGCGGCGCGGCCTTCGTCGCCTCGTGCGATGCCGGCGTCGCCGTACCGTCCACGAACACCGCGCGCATCCAGGAGCTCCACATCACGATCGGCCACGTGCTGTGCGAGGTCGTCGACGAGGCGTTCGCGCCGTCGATCCGACAGATCCACGCGCCGCACGCCGATCATCACAAGGAGCTCTCGCTCGAGCAGCTCGTCGCGTGGCGCGACGGCATGCGCGCGCGCAAGAAGTCCGTGGTGTGGACGAACGGCGTGTTCGACGTGCTCCACGTCGGTCACCTCCAGTCCCTGCGCGGCGCCAAGCAGTTCGGCGACGTCCTCGTGGTCGGCGTCAACGCCGATGCCTCGGTCACCGCGAACAAGGGCCCGTCGCGCCCGGTCTATCCCGCCGCCGAGCGCGTCGAGATGCTCGCGGCGCTCGAGCTCGTGGACGCGATCCTCGTGTTCGACGAGCCGACCCCCGAGCGCGTCCTCTCGCTCCTCAAGCCCGACGTCCACGCCAAGGGCGCGGACTACGCCGACAAGCCGATCCCGGAGCGCGCGATCGTCGAAGCATACGGCGGGCGCGTCGAGCTCATCCCGCTCGTCCCCGGCCGCTCCACGACCGACACGCTCGCGCGGCTTGCCAAGTAAGCTGGCGAAGTGAGCGGCCGCGCCCTGTTCCTCGACCGCGACGGGACGCTCGTCGTCGACGTCGGCTATCCGCGCGATCCCGCGCTCGTGCAGCTCATCCCCGGTGCGCTCGAAGCGCTGCGCGATCTCGAGCGGGAGTTCGCGCTCGTCGTCGTGTCGAACCAGAGCGGCATCGGCCGCGGCCTCATCACGCCCGCCGAGGCCGCCGCGGTCGACGCGCGCGTCCGCGAGCTGTTCGCCGCCGGCGGCATCGAGTTTGCCGGCGTCTACCACTGTCCGCACGCGCCCGACGACCATTGCACGTGCCGCAAGCCGAAGCCCGGCATGCTCGAGCAGGCCGCGCGCGAGCTCGACCTCGATCTCGCGACCTCGGTGATCGTCGGCGACAAGGCGAGCGACCTCGAGGCCGGCCTCGCCGTCGGCGCGCGCGGCGTGCGCTTCGAGGGCGACTGGAAGGCGATCAAGCGCGCGCTGCTGCGCGAGCAAGGGTAAGATCGAGGCGTGACGCCCGACGAGCTCGCCCGTCGATACGTGTGGTGGAAGCCTCCGGCCGACGCGCTCGCGGATCTCACCCACCTGCTCTGCCAGCTCATGCAGCTCGGCACCGAGGACGACGTGCGGTACGCCCGCGATCTCTACGGCGACGACGCGTTTCGCGAGGCCCTCCGCGCCGCGCCGCCGGGTCTGCTCGATGCGCGCTCGTGGAACTTCTGGCACCTGTTCTGGTTCCACGAGAACCCGCCACCGATGCCGGCGAGGCCGTTGCCGCCGTGACGTTCGCGCCGCATCTCGAGATCCTGCCCGCCGCTCAACAGGCGCTGTGGCCGGCGCTGCACGCGGTGCCGACGCGCTACGTGCTCTACGGCGAGACCGCGCTCGCGCTGCGCCTCGGACACCGCGCGTCTCTGGACTTCGATTTCTTCGCCCAC
>DASYCF010001053.1:0-5945 GCA_036500365.1 Byssovorax sp. | reverse complement strand
CGAGCCCGAGCCCGAGCCCGTATCCGAGCCTGCGCTAGAGTCAGAGTCAGTGGCAGAGCCAGAGTCAGAGTCCGCGCCCACGCAGACGCTCCGCGAGCACGCGGCCGAGGAAGCGCGGACCGCCGACGAGGTAGCGGCTCGCGAGTCGGCGCGGCTCGACGGCGAGGCGGAAGAGCCACTCGAGGCCGAGCTCGCGCATCGCCATCGGCGCGCGCGGCTTGTCGTCGGTCGCGAAGTCGAACAGGCCGCCGACCGTGACCGCGACGATCCCCGCCCTGTCGCGCAGGTGCCGCTCGACGAACCGCTCCTGGAGCGGCGTGCCGAACCCGACGAGCACGACGCACGGGCGCGGGAGCGAGGCGATCCACGCGTCGTACGTCGCGGCGTCCGCGAAGCCGTCCTGCGTCGCGGCGATCGTCACGCCGTACCGCGTGGCCCACCTCGCCGCCGCGCGCGCCGCGACGCCCGGTGCGCCGCCGACGAGCGCGACCGGGATCCGCTCGACCGCGAGCTCGACGAGGAGCTCGGGCGTGAGGTCGGTCCCGTTGACGTTCGCGGGCAGCGCGGTCCCCGAGAGGCGCGCGGCGAGGCGGATGCCGGCGCCGTCGGGCAGGACGAGGTCGCCCGAGCACAAGATCGCGCGGAGCTCCGCGTCGCGCGAGGCGAGGTCGAGCGCGTGCGGGTGGACGAAGAACACCCGTCGCGCCACGCCCGCCTGCGCGAACCGGACGATGCGCGTCGCCGCCTCGGCGGTGTCGAGCGCGTCCATCTCGACGCCGAGGAGCGACACGCGCGGCCTCACCGCGACGTCGGCGCGAGGCGCGGCGGCGCGGGCGAGCGGCGCCGTGACGGCGAAGCGCGCGAGCGTCGCGAGGTCCTTGAGCCGCGTGCGCCTCTGCTCGTAGCGCGCCTCCTCGATCGCGGGGTCGCCGTACGCGAGGCCGGCGGCGGCGCGGAGCTCGTACGGCGACACGACGCCGGGCGGGAGGCCGAACGCGTCGCGCCCCGCCTCGGTGCGCGAGCCGACGACGCGCGCCTGTCCGCGGATCACGTCGGCGAGGGCCGCGCGCGGCGTGAGCGGGACGTCACGCGGCAGCACGGGCCGCCTCGTGGATCGCGTCCGCCGTCACGAGCGCCGCGTCGTCCCAGGAGTAGCGCGCGGCGCGCTTCGGGCCGAGCGTCGCGCACCGCGCGCGGAGGAGGTCGTCGTGCGCGGCGCGCTCGAGCGCGGCCTTGAGGTCGCTCGTCGAGTGCGGCTCGAAGCCGGCGCCGAGGTCGCCGACGACCTCGGGCAGCGCGCCGGCCTTCGCGAACACGACGGGCCGACCCATCGCGAGCGCCTCGGCGGCGGGCAGGCCGAAGCCCTCACACACGCCGGCGGCGACGCCGATGTCCGCGTGCTCGAGCAGCGCGGCGAGGGCGTCGTCGGTCACGAACCCGAGCGCGTCGACGCGCTCGGCGACGCCGAGCCTCCTCGCCGTCTCGTCGATGAGCGCGCCCGCGCCCCAGTCCTTTCCGGTCAGCACGAGGTCGTGGGTCTTCGCGAGGCTCGAGCCGGCGAACGCCTCGAGCAGGCGCACGTGGTTCTTCGCCGGGTGCTCGAGGCGCGCGGGGTAGAGCAGGTACGGCTTCGTGCGCGGGTTCGCGCGTCCGGCGGGGTGGAAGCGCACGCCGTTCGGCACGACGCGCACCCTCGCCGCGTCGACGCCGACCTTCTCGACGACGTCCTTCTTGGTCGCGTCGCTGATCGCGAGCACCTTCACCATGCGGCGGAGCGACGGCGCCACGACGCGGCGCACGTACGTGTCGCGGAGCGCGCCGAAGCGGCCGCCGGGCGCCAGCTGCGCGAGGTCGTGCACGGTGCCGACGAGCGGGAGCGACGTGGAGAGCGCCGTGCGGCGGTTCGCGGCGGGAAGATACAGCGCGCGCGCGCCGTGGCGCTCGGCGATGACGGCGCCGAGCGCGATGGCCGCCGCGGCGGCGAGCCCGGTCTTGTCGAACACCGGCGGCAACACGACGGCGCTCGCGCCAAGGACGCCGGCCGCCTCCAGCTCGACGCCGGTGCCGAGGAACAGCGTCTCGACGCCGCGGCCGGCGAGCAGCTCGGCGATGCGCGGGAGCATCTCGCGGAAATAGACGCCGAGCCCGCTCGCGCCGCCGTCGCCCCCGGCGACCCAGGCCGCCACTCGCTTCACCTCATGCATGGTGCACCTCCTCGGGGCGCGTCGTTTCACATCGGGACAGGACCTTCGCCGGGACTCCGGCCGCGGTCGCGCGCGCGGGGACGTCGCGCGTGACGACCGAGTTCGCGCCGAGCTTCGCGCCCGCGCCCACCGATCGACCCGCGAGGATCACCGCGCCGACGCCGACGAAGGCGCCGTCGCCCACCACCGTGCAACTGCCGTGCTCGATGGTCGTGTTGTGGAGGAGCGTGCAGCCCTTGCCGACGCGGGCGCCGCCGCCGATGACGACGTTGAACGGGTGCGGCAGCGAGAGGCCGGGGCCGATGTCATCCGTCCACACGTCGACGTGGAACAGCGCGCGGAGCGCGGCGCGCGTGCCGAGCGACGACCCGACGCCCCTGTTGAGGGCGATCGACAGGCGCAGCAGGCCGAGCACGCACGCGCTCTGATCGAACGCGGCGGCCTTGCCGCTCTTCGACGCGCGGCGCTCGACCACGGCGAGATCCTCGGCGAAGTCCTTCGCGCCGTCGCGCAGCGCGCCCGCGAGCCGCCGCGCCTTCGCGAACACCGAGCCGCTCACAGCGCCACCCCGGCGGGCGCCGCGCGGAGCGACGAGAGGGCGAGCCTGAGGTTACGAGACGGGCGATCCACGGCCTGGAGCACGCGGAGCGCGATCTCACGCGCCTCGCTCGACGCGTCGACGGGAGCGACGGCGCCGACGAGGATCGCGGCCTCGTGCGCGCCGACCGAGCGCTCGTGCGCGGCGGCGCGTCGCGCGAACACGGCGGCGCGGCGCGCGCGCGTCGAGCCGATCGCGGCGACGACGGAGAAGAGCAGCCAGAGCAGCGCCGCCGCGGCGCGCGAGCCGAGGTCGCTCGGGCCGTCGCTGCGGCGCGCGACGAGCAGCGGCTCGCCGAGCGAGACGGGCCGACCCGCGTGGCGGACGATGTGCTCGCCCTCGGCGAGCGCGCTCGAGAGCGTGACGCCCGCGCCGAGGATGGTGCGCTCGGCGACGCGCCCGGTCTCGACCGTGGCGCCGCGCTCGACGATGGCGCCCGCGTCGAGGACGGCGAACGGTCCGACGCGCGCGCCGGCCGCCACGAACGAGCCGCGGCCGAGGAAGCAAGGTCCGATGACGACGGCGCCGCGCTCGACGACGCTGCCGCGTGCGCGGTAGACGCCCGCGTCGTCGGCGCTGGCGCCGATCTCGACGCCGCGCCGCGCGCCGGAGAGGAGCTGGATCACCACGGCGTGCGCGCGCTCCTCGGTGTCGAGCGTGTCGATCCAGCCCTCGGCATCGAGCGCGAAGATCGCCTCGGGCTTCGCCGCGGGCGCGAGGACGAGGACCTCGCCGGTCGCGCCGCGCACGGTGACGTCGCAGTCGTCGAGGCGCGCGACGCCGATCGCGTCGCCGAGCGGCGCGTCCCCGAGCGTGGCGTGGCCGAGCACCACGACGGGCAGGCCGTCGGGCGTGAAGCGTCGCGCGAGCTGTCGCGGCGTGAGGTCGGCCGCGACGGGCATGTGCACGACCTCGACGCCGATCGCGCGCAGCGTGTCGGGCCGGAGCGCGGGCGGCGTGCGATCGCCGGGCGTCCGCGCGACGCCGACCCGGCGCACGCCGTTGTCGCGCAGCCACTCGAGCTGCCGCTGCAGCAGCGAGGGACCGAGGAGCGGTCGCGCCGCCACCTCCACCGGACCGGGCATGATCAGAGCGAGCATCTCAGTAAGCTCCCTTCCCGGTGAGCACAGCAGGCACGGTCCGGGCCACGATGGAGATGTCGTCCTTCAGCGTCGCGCGGTCGATGTAGGCGACGTCGAGCTCGACCTGCTCCTCGAACGCGAGGTTCGAGCGGCCCTGCACCTGCCAGAAGCACGTGAGCCCGGGCGTGACCTCGAGGCGGCGGCGCGCGCGGCGGCCGTACTTCTCGACCTCGGACGCGAGCGGAGGGCGGGGGCCGAGCAGCGTCATCGTGCCGTCGACGAGGTTCCAGAGCTGGGGCAGCTCGTCGATCGAGAGCTTGCGCAGGACGCGGCCGACGCGGGTGATGCGCGGGTCGCGCTTCATCTTGAAGGTGACGCCGCCCTTCGACTCGTTCGCGGCCTCGAGGGCTGCGCGACGAGCCTCGGCGTCGGGGTACATCGTGCGCAGCTTGCGGATGGCGATGGGCGCGCCGCCGCGGCCGACGCGCATCTGCTTGAAGAGGATCGCGCCCTTCGACTCGACGCGGATCGCGAACGCGGCGACGGCGAGCACCGGCGCGACGCACAGGAGGCCGAAGCCGCCGACGCACACGTCGAGCGCGCGGCGGACGCGCGGCCCGATCGCCTCGAAGACGGCGAGCCGGAGGACCAACGACGCGCGGCGCATGCGCGCGGACAGGCGGGCGCGAGGGCCGTTCAGAGCAGCAGGGATCACGACGCAGCCTCCTCGGGGAACGAGATGAAGAGCAGCGACGCGTCGTCGCGCGTCGTCGCCCACGAGACCGCGCGCTCGACGTCCGGGCAGCGCATGCCGGCGTGGAGCTTCCCGCCGGCGACCGCCTCGAGCGCGGCGATCGAATCCGACGGGCGCGCGAAGCACTCGACGAGCCCGTCGCTCGGCGCGATCACGTGTGCCGTCTCGCTGAGCAAGAACGTCTCCACCTTGAAGCGCGGGTACCGAGCGAGGCCGAGCATCGGCGTCGCGGACTTCACGAGGATCGGCTCGCCCTTGAACGGCACGACGACGACGGGCGGGTTGCCCGCGTTCGCGACGTGCACGACGCCGGCCTCGGCGTCGACGATGACGGCGCTCACGGCCGCGTGCTGCCGCGTCGCCTCGAAGTCGTCGTAGAGCTGCTCGTTCAGCGCGGCGAACGTCGGGATGATGGCGCCCGAGCTCTTGAGCCGGTCGCGCGCGAGGTAGCGGATCGCGGCCGCCGTGATGGCGGCGGGGCCGCCCTTGCCCGCGACGTCGGTCAAGATCGCCGCCGTCACGCCCTCGCGCGCGTCGACGAGATCGAAGAGGTCCCCGCCGAGCGACGCCGCCTGGACGACGCGCGACTCGAACTTCGCGTACGGCCGCACGACGGCGCGCGGCGGCGACACGGCCGAGAGGACCGACGCGATGCGCGACTCGTGGGCGCGGAGGCCGTCGCGCTCGGCGCCGAGCACCGCGATGCGCTCCTGCGTGTTGAGCGTGGAGCGGAGCTGCGCGACGAGCTCGCGCGAGGTGATCGGCTTGACCATGAACGTCGCGGCGCCCGCCTCGAGCGCGCGCGCCCGCGTCTCTGCCGTCGGCTCCGTGGCGGTGAGCAGGATGACGGGGCACTGGAGCAGGAGGCCGCTGTCGCCGAGGCGATCGAGGACGTCGATGCCCGACAGGCCGGGCATCTCGAGGTCGAGCACCACCGCGTCGGGCGTCGCCTCGGCGAAGCGCTCGAGCGCCGCGACGCCGCTCGACGCGAGTTCGATCGCGAAGCCGCTCGCCGCGAGCGCGCGCTGCACGATGCGCCGCGCGACCGGGTCGTCGTCGACGATGAGGATGCGGTGGACGCGCGAGGCGGCGGGGATCGGCGTCACGACGTGCTGCGCGGCGGGCTTGGGCGCGGGCATCGAGGGCAACGTCGGCGCCGAGACGAAGCCCATCGCGCCGAGCTGGCGCGGCGCGTCCGAGCGGCGGAGGCGGAGGCGCACCTCGTTGCCCGTGTCGTTCCAGTCCACGCAGGCCACGCCCATGCGGACCAGGTGCAGACCGCGGCCGCCGCGCGCGGCGGGCTCCGG
>DASYCF010001052.1:0-6602 GCA_036500365.1 Byssovorax sp. | reverse complement strand
GTCCGCATCGGCCTGCTCGATGCAGAGTACAACATCAACCACATGATCAACGTCATCATCCTCCCCGAGCGAAAGGAGGTCGGCCGACAGCTCGAGCTCCCTACGCACACGCGCCCCTCCAAGGGCGATCCAAATACGCGCGTGCCGTGTCACGACGAGTATGACGCGCTCGTGCAGCAAGGCCTTCGTCCGATCATCAACAAATACATGCGACTCCTGTCGGGCGCGGCTCAGACGAAGGCGAAGCACCCCGCGTCACCTGACGCGCTCGCGAGGGCGCAGCTCGAGCGCCTCTCCGATGAGATGCGTCAGAAGATCTTTCGTTGGGGCGTGAGGAAGCCGGGCGCACCGCTGGACGCGAAGGGACGATGAAGCGGTTCTTCCTGGAGACCCTCGGTGAGCTCGGCCGCGGTCACTGCGTCATCACTACCTCGCCGGATGGACTTGGGCTCGGCGCCTATCGGCCCGCGGAGGGTGATAGGGTCGGCGCCATGTATCCTCCCGGCGCGACGACGGAGATGAGCCCGGACCACCCGGGCCAGAAGCTCCCCGACGTGGTGCCCAATACGTTGAGGTACCTCATCCTCTCATCGCGAACGAAATCCGTCGTCCATGCCGCTTGCGAGTTCGTCGAAATCGAGTACCTGGCGCTGCGGATCATGAATCACAAAGGCCGGCTGCACGGCGACGCGTTCATCATCAACCCAATCGGCGCGCTCGACTGCCTCGATCTCGGCGCGAGCCAGATCGAGTATCTCGACGAGCCCGGGGACGACTATCACGGCGCGGTGGTCGGGGTGGATCGCTTCGTCCTCGATCGTTCCAAGCTCGTCGACGCGCCGGCGCTGTTTCGCATCAAGGAGGAGCCGTTTCGCTACGTCATCGACGAGCGCCTCGCCGCGCCGCTGATGGCTGGCGGGTTCACGAACGTCGTCCTCGAAGAGATCGAGCAGCGTTGAGCGACATGAGCACGAACCTCGACGTCTTCGGCGACAACGCCGCCTACTCGATGCGGGAGGCGACTCCGTTGCTGCTCGGCGGCCGCGTCTCGTGGGGCGCGACGCTCGATTTCTGCGACTCGGCGAGGACGCGCGGCATCGCTGCGCTGCTCCTCGACGCGGACGCGGCCGCGCTCCACCGCGAGCTTTGCCGCAGCGGCCGAGCGATGCTGCACGCGCTCCCGCGCATCGATCCGCGCGAGCAGGTCACTTCGAAGCTCAGGCCCTTCTTCGACGCGCTCGCCGCGGGCGACACCTCATGCGCGCAAGGCCTCGCCAGCGGCGCGCGCGGCGCGTGGAACGCCGAGGAGGAGTACGAGGATGACTTCCTCTACGTGCACTTCTTGATGCAGCGCCTGTCTCTCGGCGCCGACGCGCGCGCCTGCGATGCGATCGTCGCCCGCTGGGAGGCCGTGCTCGACGGCGCCGCCGACCCGCGACTCGGCGTCGCCAAGTCGATCGCGCGCGGCGACGGCGCCGCTTTCGCGGAGGCGCTCGAGGGCCTCCTTGCTCACGAGCGGGCGCGCTACGCGAAGCTCCGTCGCCGCGCCGCGCTCGCTGACGAGACCGACGCCACCGAGGCGCGCGTCTCGATCGAGGGGATCGCGCTCACCCGCGTCGGCCGCGCGCTCGGCTTCACGCTGCCGGACGATTCGTGGGGTGTCCCATCGGTCGCGCTCGTCGAGCGCCCGCCCGCCTTTACGGGCGATGGCTGGCAGTCGATCTGACCGCGCGCGCACGTCATCCGACTGGACGCGCGAGCCACGGGCGACTGGCTCTCGAGCGGCGAGGGTGACCACGATCCTCGGAGCGGAGGTCTGGTGCACTATATTTCTATGATGCGACGCGCCGAAGCAACATATTGCGATCCACCTCCGCGCGACCACGCACACGCCACCCCGGCGCCGCCGCTCGCTCGCCGCGGCGCCCTCAGCGCTGCCGGAACGCGGGAGCGCGCACTTCGAAGAGCGGTGTCCCCGACGAAGCGAGCGCGAGCTCGAACGCCGCCGCGCGCCGCTGGTGCTGATCACCCGCGCGCAGCACATGAGACACCCAATCTGCGCTCGACGGCTTTCCGAGGAACAGGCGCTGTCCCCGCGGAAAGCGCGCCGCCGCGCGCGGCCACGCGGCGCGCGCGCTGACGGCGTTCGGCCACGGGAGCGACGCGTCGGGATCGACGGACACGTCTTCGTCGTTCGGGTCGTCGCTCGGCTGCGCTCGCGCGCCGTCGGGCCTCGCGCCGTCGAGCTTCGACGCGCGCAGGTCGATCCCCGTGATCGCGCCGAACGCACGGCCCGCGACGCGCGCGACAGCCTCGTCGTCGAAGAGCTCGAGCAGCCATGTCACGGACGCCACGTCACCGAGCGCGGCCGCGCCTGCGCACGCCGCGCGGCGCGTCGCCTCCCCGCGCGACAGGTGCTCGAGCCATCGCGCGCCCTCGGCCGGCGCCGCGCGGCGCATCGCGACGTCACACGCCGCCTCCGCGCGTGGACCTCCCTTCGCGGCGATCTCGCAGAGCACCGCCCCCGCGGCCGCGTCGCCGAAGAGCACGCCGGTCACGCCCGCCGCGAACCTGCAGGCCTCGTCGTCGGACGCGAGGTGGCGCGCCGCGTCCCCCGCGAGCTCGCGCGCGCCGATCTCGCCGATCGCGCGCACGGCCCGCGCGACGAGCGACGCGTCCGCGGCGTGCGACGCCTCGAGCAGGGGCAGCCCCGGGTTCCTTCGATGCACCGCGCACGCGGCCACGCCGATGCGCCTCAGCAGCGCAGGCGCACGCGGCGCGAAGAGGCCTGGCAAGAGCCGCTCGACCTCTTCGAACCTGCACCAGCCGAGGGCGGACACGATCGCGCGGCGCGACGCCGGATCGGCCCCGCCGACGTCGAGCGCGCGGGCGACGCCGCGCATGTCCCCGCGTGACACGGCGACGGCGGTCGCGGTGAACACCTCGCCGGGCCCCTCTTCGTCGAGCGCGGTCCGCGCCGCCTCCCAGCCTGCATCGCCGGCGAGCCGCAGCCCGTCGAGGTTCGCCTCGAGACGCTCGTCGAGGTCGCCGAGCCGCGCGAGATCGTACGCCGCGTCGCGCACCGCCAGGTCGCGCAAGGGCCACAGCAGCGCCGCCTCGGACGCGTGGCGCGAGAGGATCTCCGCGGTGCTCGCCATGGTCAGTTGATCTCGACCGAGCCGCCCTGGATGCGGTTCACGCCGCTCGCCCGCGCGAGCAGGTACGCGCCGCGGATCAGGATCTTGCCCGCGCGCGTGAGCGTGATGCTCGCGTCGCCGCAGCGGAGCACGATCTCCTTCTCTGCGTTGAAGACGAGGCGCTCGCCGTCCGCCTCGGCCGCGCGCGGCGCCGGCGCGGCGGCGGACGCGCCCGCGTGCATGAGGCCCACCACCACCGGCCGATCGGGATCGCCGCCTTCGAACAGGATGGCGACCTCGCGGCCGACGTCGCTCACGGACGCCGCGCAGAGGAGCCGCGCCGGCTCGCCGTCGTCCGACTGCGAGAAGCGGTGCAGGACGCGCGCTCCGGCCGCGTCGATCGCGGCGAGGCGTCCGACGAGCACGCCGTCGATGCGCGCCGGCCTCGCCTCGCGCTCGCGCGCCGCGTGCTCCTCGGCGATCAGCTCGAGCAGCTCGTCGGGCGTGACGTCGACGGCCTCTGCTTCAGCCTCGGCCTCGGCGGCTTCGACGCCCTCGCTCGGCTCTCGACGCGCTGTCACGTGTCTCCCCCCGCGAAGAAGCGTTTCGTCAATCGATGAGCGTGCGCGCGGGCCGGCCGGCCTCGCCCTTCACGAGCGTCGCGCCGAGCTCGAGCGTGTCCGGCAGCATGCCCTGCACCTGCGAGACGACCTGTTCGACCACGTGACGCGCCTCGTCGATGGTCGGCCCCACCATCGACACGACGAACTTGAGCGGCCCCGTGCGACCGGCGCAGACCGGCGTCAGGCTCAGGAGGAGCATCTCGGTGAGCTCGACGACGCGCGTCGCGGCGCGACGCAGCGCGAGCATCTCGAGGATCGTGGGCCGCTCGCTCACCTGGCGGTTCGGACCGCGGAGCTCGTAGCGCGCGACCTGCATCGGCGCCTCGGCCCAGTCGGCGAAGAGCCCGTCCTCGTCGATCGCCTTGAGCGACTGCTCGCGCACGAGCAGGCCGGTCAAACCGTCGCGCTTCGCGAGGTACTGCCGCGCGCGCCGGTGCTGCGGCGAGTCGGGCGGGAAGCTCACGAGCTTGAGGCGGCACTCGCCCGTCTGCGCCTCGTTGCCGTGGATGAGCGCGACCTGCGTCTTGCGCTCGTAGTTGTGGTCGGCGTAGCTGCCGTTGGTGCTGCCGAGATCCTCGATGAGCCACGAGCCGGCTTGCCAGCGGACGATCGCGTGCGTGCCCGAGACCGTCGCCTCGGGGATCACGATGTCCTGATCGCCGCGCCGGCCGATGGTGATCTGCGGCTTGTCGAGCGGGAAGAGCTGGCCGACGACCTCGGGCGCGTTCGTCGCGTACGTGAGCAAGAGCGCCTGCGCGCCGCTCGTGAACGTCGTCGTCTGCGAGCGGCCCGGCGGCGGCCCCGGGTCGAGGCGCTCACGCGGGAGCTGGATCGGGCTCGTCGTCAGCTGCGTCGGGTTGAAGAACCGCATGTGCCGCGCCTGCGGCCGCATCGCGGGGTCCTCGTTCATGCCGCGGAAGATCTGGCGGACCTCGTCGATCGACAGGCCGCTCGGCACGTCGAACATGATCTGCTGCTTCATCGTCTTCGCGCGCGGCTTGTAGCCGGGCTCGGGGACGCGGCAGGTCCACATCTCCCACAGCGTGAGGGCCATCGCGTACACGTCGTCGTCGGCGCTGGCGCCGCCGCTGCGAAGGCGCTCGGGGGACATGTAGTTCGGCGTCCCTCCGTCGGGCGGGGCGCCCGGGCGACGCGCCGACGCGCGCGCGCGCTCTTGCGCGAAGCCGAAGTCGAGGATGACGGCGCGGCCCTCGGCCACCATGACGTTGCCGGGCTTCAGGTCGCCGTGCACGAGGCCCTGCGCGTGGATCGCGGCGAGGCCCGAGCAGATCTCGCTCGCGATCTTGCGGAACTCGTCGTTCGTGTAGCCGCCCTGCGCCTTCTTCTTGCGGATGTGCGTGTGCAGCGTCTGCCCGGGGATCTGCTCCATCACGAGGATGGGCCCCCAGGGGCTCGGCGCGAGGTCGTGGACGCGGCAGACGTTCGGGTGGCTCACCTGGCGCGCGAGGAGCAGCTCCTGGCGGAGCGCCTCGTCGTCGCCGGGCATACGGCTCTCTTCGCGGACGACCTTGAGCGCGACCGTCTGCTGCGTGGAGCGATCGAACGCGAGGAACACCTCGCCCATGCCGCCCTTGCCGAGGCTCTGGCGGATGTCGTACCGGTCGTTGATGACCGTCCCGGAAGCGATGGGTGCGGGGCTCGTCTTCGTCACGGTTTCGAGAGCTCGCTATCGACGTGGCACACGCTTGGCAGGGTCGCACTCAAGGTCGCGCTCGACGTCGGGCGCGCCCGGCCGCCGGCACCGCACATAGGGTCGTACATCTACCTCCCGAGCGCAACAGGCCGTGCGGCGCCCGCGCAGGCTCCGCGCATTGACGACGCCGCCGACTTCAGGCAAACGCGGCGCGATCTCACGAGCGCGGCGCGCGACCGACGTCGAGCGCGCCGCAGGGAAGCCGGAACACGCGTTTCACGCGTCAAGCCGGCGCGGCCCCCGCCACTGTATCCGGGGACGACGGTCGGCAGACCACTGGAGCTTCGCCGCTCCGGGAAGGGCCGGCCCGAGGACGATCCGGGAGCCAGGAGACCGGCTCGAGAGATGCCACGAACGAGGCGCGTGGGGCGCCGGGAGGCTTCTCGATGAACAAGCGAACGTTGGGCGCAGGTGTCGCTATGGCGGCTCTGCTGGGCGCGGGCGTGTCTTCTTCGGCTTGCGGCGACTCGGAGTCGCTCGCGCCGCTCGCAGAGGGCGGCGGCGGCTCGAGCACCGCGTCGAACACGGGCGGCCAGGGACCCGCGAGCTCCAGCTCGCAGACGTCGACCTCGACGACGGCGCACGGCTCGTCGAGCGCCACGGCGACCACGGGCTCGGGCGGCGCGACCGTCACCGGCACGGGCGGCGCAGGAGGCGCGACGACGACCGGAGCGGGAGGCGCGGGAGGCGGCTCGGGCAACTGCCTCGACCCGTCGACCTACGACGATCTCTTCACGATCACGGACCCGACCATCTGCGCGATCGCCGTGCGCGAGGTCGACGCGGCCTACGACTTCGAGCTCTCGGCGGTCAGCTGGGGCACGAACCACGGCGGGCCGCTGCTCGTGGCGCCGGGCGTGAACCAGGGCGACGCCGATCTCCAGCGCCTGCACATCGCCGACGCGACCACGCTCACGCTCGAGACGCAGACGGTGCAGGCGGGCATCCCGGCGGGCGCGTTCCTCGGCGCGCAGGCGCTCGACCTCGGCTTCTTCGGCTGGACCGCGATCGGCTGGAGCGGCGCGTTCCCCGCGACGCAGGGCCAGATCATCCTCGTCGACGGCACCGCGGTCGCGACGACGTACGCGGTGAACGCCCCGTTCGCGTTCGGTGCGATCGCAGACGACG
>DASYCF010001051.1:0-2997 GCA_036500365.1 Byssovorax sp. | reverse complement strand
GCCTCCGTCTTCCAGCGCAAGCCGAAGGCGTCGCACGCGGCCAACGTCGATCGGACGGTGCCGATCTACACGCAGGCGAGCCTCCGCGCCGCCGCGACCGCCGCCGGATACAACGTGCTCCAGGTCGGCGGCATGGACGCGGGCGGCATGCGCAACGCGTGGGCGAAGGTCGCCCGCGAACCGTGCTTCGGCATGATCTCGGTGAGCGACTACACCGGCACTTACCAGGCGCACGTGGCGCTCGCGGAGGGGGTCAAGGCGCTCCGCTACACGGCCCCGCCGCCGTACCTCGTCGCCGTCGACGGCATGCACGTGGGCCTGATCGCGGTGGACTCGAGCGGCGGGCCCGACGGCGTGTGCGTGGCCGAAGCGGCAGACGCGCTGCTGCCGCCGAAGCGGCGCTGAGCGGCGTCAACCCCGCGCGGCGTCGGGCGGCGGCGCCGTGCCGAGCCACCGCGCGGCGAGCTCCAACGTGCGCGCGTTCTCGGGGATCGCGGCCAAGAAGCTCGCGCGCCACGCCGCGACGGTGATGCGGGACGCGCGCAGCAGGACGCGCTCGCGCGCCGTCGCGATCGCGGCGTGGGCCGCCGCCTCGTCGCCGGATCGAAAGAGCGCCTCGGCGTAGACGACGCGCGCGAGCGAGTCGCCTTCGTCGGTGCCTTGCAGCGTGTCGAGCAGCTCGACCGCCTCGCGCGAGGCCTCGAGCGCCTCGGCCGCGTCGCCGCTCTGGAGGAGGGCGTCGCCGAGCCGGGCGAGCGCGCACGCGCGGGTCGGCGGCGAAGCCGCGAGGATGTCGCGGGCCTCGCGCGCCTCGCGCAGCGCGGCGGTTACGTCGCCGGTCAGCTGGTAGATCGCCGCGAGGTAGATGCGACAGGCGCCTTCCATGCGGCGATCGCCCTGCGCGGCGAACGCCTGCACCGCCTCGATCTCGACCTGCGCGCCCTGCTCGGGGTCGCCGAGGCGGGCGATCGAGAGGCCGAGGTTGCAACGCGCGAGCGCGATGATCGGCTGGATGCCGAGGCGCTCTGCCACCGCGAGGCCTTCGCCGAGGGCGCTGCGCGCGCCGGCGTAGTCGCCCACCTCGAGCAGCACGCTGCTCATGTTCACGCGCGCCATGCAGGCGTTGCGGCGATCGCCGCCGCGCTCGTACGCCTCGCTCGCCGCGAGCATCCCGGCCAGGTAGCCGCCCGGGTCGCCGAGCCAAAGCGATCGGACCGCCTGCAGGCCCGTCATCGCGCCGAGGAGGCCGGGGTCGGCGGCGGCGAGCGGTCGCCCGAGCCGCTCGATCTGCTCGATGATCTCCTCGGCGGCGTCGCGGTGCCCCGTGAGGAGGAGCCGCGCGGCGGCGCGCGCCGCGGCGACGACGTGCACGCTGCGCTCGGCCTCCGGTGGATCCTGGGCGAGCAGCTCGTCGACGACGGCGAAGAGGTGCTCCTGGTCGCCGACGCGCCCCGCCGCGGTGACGACCTCGGCGACGGCGCCGTACCAATCTGCGGACTGCGGGACGAGCGCCTCCTTCGAGATCGACGCGCACCGGAGCGCCTCGACGTTCTCGCCGCGCCAGAGGTGCGCCTCGGCGGCGACGTGCATGAGCCGGCCGAGCTCGACGCCCAGCGCGCCGCACGCGAGGCCGCGCTGCACGCTCCAGGCGACGGCGCCGAAGTCGTCGCCGCGGAGCGCCTGCTGGGCCGCGCGGCGATAGAGGACGACGGCGCGATCGAGCTCGCCGCCGCGCTCGAAATGCTCCGCGAGGACCGCGGCGTCGCGCTCGCCAGCCCGCTCGAGCCACACCCCCGCGAGCCGATGGCCGAGCGCCGCGTCGGTGTCGGTGAGCGTCGCGTGGGCGGCCTCCTGCACGAGCGCGCTCCGGAACACGTACTCGTGCTCGCCCGGGAAGCGGCTCTGCGCGCGACGCGCGACGAGCTCTTCGGTGGCGAGATCGGCGAGGCGCAGGGCGACGTCGACCGCGCAGTCGTCGCCGCCGAGGAGCTCGCGCACGCCGCTCGCCCAGAACGCCTGCCCGAAGACGCTCGCGGCGCGGAGGACGCGGCGCGCGTCGGGGTCCTGCGCCTCGAGGCGCGCGGCGGCGACGTCGAGCACGGTCTCGGGCAGATCGCGGGAGCCGCGGGCGACGGCCCGCAGGAGCTCCTCGAGGTAGAACGCGTTGCCGCCGGCGCGCTCGACGACCTCGCTCACCGCCTGCTCGCTCGCGTCGCCGAGGACGGCCCGCGCGAGCTCGGAGCTGGCGCGCTTGGTGAGCTCCTCGAGAGGCACCTGCGTGACGCGGCCGGCCCAGAGCTTGGGGAAGAGCTCGTCGACCTCCGGCCGCGCGAGGGCGAGCACCATGAGGCGCTGATCACGCAGGTTGCGCAGCGACGCCTCGAGGAGCTTCACCGTCGCGAGGTCGCCCCAGTGGAGGTCGTCGAGCACGATGAGCACCGGCGCCGCGGCGCACTCTGCGGCGAGGAAATCCTCCCAGGCGCTGCGCATCTGATCGCCGAGCAGGATGGGGTCGGCGCGCGCCGCGCGGAGCTCCTTGAGCTCGCCCTCGCTGAAGGGGACGGACGCGAGCTCGCCGAGGAACGCGGCGACGCGCGGGACGTCGCCGGCCGGCACGTGGCGACCGACGCGCGCGCGGAGCTTGCGCGCGCCGACGGCGCGGGGCTCGCCGTCGCGGACGCCCGCCGCGCGCCGGACGGCGGCGCCGATCATCGCGTACGCGCCGCCGCGCGCCATCGGATCGCCGCGCGCGAGCCAGACCTCGCCGTGCTCGCGCGCGGTGACGCGGTGGAGGAACTCGTAGCGGAGCCGGGATTTCCCGAGGCCGACCGGCGCGACGACGAGCGCGGCGCGCGCGACCGACTCGCGCGTCACCTCGTCGTACAGGGCCTCGAGCGACGCGAGCTCGCGGGCGCGGCCGACGAAGGGCGTGGGCTTGCCGAGCAGCGTGCGCGTCGGCGTCGCCGCGTCCTCCTCGCCGCTGAGGAGCAGGCCGTC
>DASYCF010001050.1:0-2239 GCA_036500365.1 Byssovorax sp. | reverse complement strand
AATAGAGATCGCTCCGCGCGTCGAGCGGCTTCCCCTGCGCCTGCTCGGGCGACATGTAACGCGGCGTCCCGAAGACCGTCCCGGCCTGGGTCTCGAGCGCGTCGACCGCCGCGGCCTGATCGCTGACGACCTTGGCGATCCCGAAGTCGAGCACCTTGCAGATCTCGCCGCCTCCGCGCGCGTACCCGTCGTCGTGCGCGGGGATGCCCTTGGTGAGAAAGAGGTTGTCGGGCTTGAGATCACGATGGATGACGCCCTTCTCGTGCGCCTCCGCCAACGACAAGAGCGCGTGGCGCGCGATCGTCACCGCCTGATCGAACGGCAGGCGCTTGAGCCGCTTCAGGCGCTGGCCGAGCGACTCGCCCTCGAGCAGCTCCATCGCCAGGTAGAGCGAGGCGCCGGAGCCGTCGCTCGCCTCGTCCGCGTCGGGGATCTCGCCGAAGTCGAACACGGTGACCGTGTGCGGCGACATGAGCTGGCTCGTCGCGCGCGCCTCACGCGTGAAGCGCGCCTTCGCCTGGGCGTCGAACGCGCGGTCGCTGCGGAGGATCTTCACGGCGACGTCCCGGCCCATCGCCTCCTGGCGCGCGCGGTAGACGGTGCCCATCGAGCCCGCGCCGAGGCGACCCGTCACGACGAAGCGGCCGGCGATGGTCGTGCCGAGGAACGGATCGCCGTCGGACTCGGCGAGCGTCTCGGAGGCGACGAGCGCGAGGCCGCAGGTCGGACACCGGGCGAGGTCGCCGCCGAGCGGCGGGACCAGCGGCTCCGTCGCGATCGAGCGACAACGAGGGCACACGAGACGCCCGCGCGCTCGCAACGACCGCTGGTGGGGGTCGGCCGGATTCGGCACGGCTCCCGCCAAATGTCCGTCACTTGGCCTGGCACCGCAAGGACGAAGACGCGGAGGGCAAGACCGAATCTGGCGCCGGGCGGCACACGAACGCGGCGGGGTTGCCGCAATCGGCGTCCAGGCAGCATGCGTCGCTGCAGCTCCGGGTGCCGTCGCCGTCGTCGACGCACTGGCCGCCGCTGCACTGTGCGGCGGAGGCGCAGGGCTCGCCGACGGCGCGAGACGCCCCCATGGGCAGCGCGTCGGCGCAGGCGCGGACGCGGCCTTCGCCGTGTTCGACCTCCGAGCACGCGATCTCGACGAAGCCCCCGTCCGACGGCAGGCGCTCGCACTCCGAGGACGAGCAGCACGTGGCCGCGCACCGGAGCTCGCCGCCGACGGACAGGCAGAGCTCGCTCGCACACGCGGCGTCGTTCGCGCAGCGCGCGTACAGCGTCAGGCCGATGTCGGCCGAGGCGCACGTGAGCGTCGCCGGGTTCATCGCGTCGGGGTGGCAGGATTTCCCCGCGGGCGCGCAGTCGGTGTCGGAGCAGCACGGATCCGCGCACATCTGGTCGACGCACGAGCCCGAGCGGCACTCGCCCGACGTCATGCACGCCGCGCCGGCCGTGGCCTTGCCGGCGTGGCCGCGCCCGAGCTCGGCGGCGGACATGCAGAAGTTGCCGCCGCCGACGGGAGGCGACCAGCAGACGGACGTGGCGTCGGGGTCGCACTCGGCGGACGTGCAGCAGGGGCGCGAGCAGCGCTTGTGGCCGTCGTGCCCGAACGCCGATGGATCGAAGCAAAAGTCGGCGCCGTTGCAGTCCGCGTCGCTCGCGCAGGGCTGGCCGAGCTCGGGCATCGGCGCGCTCGTCGCGACGCACAGGCCGTCGGTGCACGTGAACCCGTCGGGGCACGCGGGCGGGCCGGCCGCGCCCTCCGAGTCGCAGTGCACGCTCACCACGTTCCCGTCGACGATGAGCGAGCAGCCGGCGGCGGCGCCGATCGCCGCGAACACGATCCGCCGCACGAACCAGCCCAGATCGCGGCCCGTCGAGCCGCTGCGCGCGCGTGCCAGGCCGTCGGCGCGTCGGGTGGTCACGGCGCGCCGCTCAGAACGCGAAGCCGAGCGGGACGCGCTCGGGCGACGCGAGCGTGGCGCGCGCGGAGGTGGTCGCGGCGCGCGGCCGGCTCGCGAGGTAGACGTAGAGCGCCGCGCCGGCGGCGAGCGCCGACACGGCGAACGTGAGGTCGGACACGAGCGCGTCCCGGTGTGCCGTCTGCGCGTTGGCCTCGAGATCGGCGAAGCTCACGCCGTCCCCGGTGCGCGCGCTGGCTCCCGGGTTCTTCGCGATCGCGGCGATCCCGAACGCGGTGCCGACGACGAGCCCCGTCGCGGCGGTGCCG
>DASYCF010001049.1:0-7381 GCA_036500365.1 Byssovorax sp. | reverse complement strand
GTCCTCGATGAAGTCGCCGAGGTGCGAATCCTCCTCCTCGCCGATCGGCGTCTCGAGGCTGATCGGCTCCTTCGCGATCTTCAGGACCTTGCGGACCTTGTCGAGCGGTAGCTCCATGCGCTCGGCGATCTCCTCGGGCGTGGGCTCGCGACCGAGCTCCTGGACGAGGTAGCGCGTCGTGCGGACGAGCTTGTTGATCGTCTCGATCATGTGGACCGGGATGCGGATGGTCCGCGCCTGGTCCGCGATCGCGCGCGTGATGGCCTGGCGGATCCACCACGTCGCGTAGGTCGAGAACTTGTAGCCGCGCTTGTACTCGAACTTGTCGACGGCCTTCATGAGGCCGATGTTGCCCTCCTGGATCAGGTCCAGGAACTGCAGGCCGCGGTTCGTGTACTTCTTCGCGATCGACACGACGAGGCGGAGGTTCGCCTCGACGAGCTCGGCCTTGGCGCGCTCGGCCATGCGCTCGCCTTCGCGGATGCTCTCGTACGTCGCGCGGATGGCGACGACGTCGATGTTGAGCTCCTCCTCGACCTTCTTGAGGCCCTTCTGGGCGTTCTTGATGGTCGTCTCGAAGTCGTTCAGCTCGTCGCGCGAGACGTTGAACTTCTTCGCGAGGCGCGTCTCGGCGGGGCGGTTGCCCTTCACCTTGTTGAGCTCGCGCTTGATCTCGCCCTTCGTGAGGCCGGTGCGCCGCTCGAGCTCGGTCGCGCCTGCTTCGGCGCGCTCGACCTTCGAGATGAGGCCCTTCAGCTTCTGGACGATCTTGTCGATCGTCTTCTTGTTGAGGCGCATCTCCTCGAGCGTCGTGACGAGCTCGGAGGTGGTCTCGACGAGCTCGACGTCGATCTGCTTCTTGCGCGTGTCGGTCTTGACGTCCTTGCGCTCTTCCGCGAGGTCGAGCTTCTTCTTGTCGAGGCGCTTGACCTTGTCGATGAGGCGGATGATGCGGCGGTCCGCCTCCTCCTCGTCGAACTCCTGGTCGTCGCTCTCGCCGTCCTTGATGAGCTCCTTGACGCGGATCTTGTGCTTCCGGAGCTTCTCGCCGAGATCGATGATCTCGCGCACGGCGATCGGCGAGTCGAGGATCGCGGCGTTGACGCCGAGCTCGCCGACCTCGATGCGCTTCGCGATCTCGACCTCGCCCTCGCGCGTGAGCAGCGAGACGCTGCCCATCTTGCGGAGGTACATGCGGACGGGATCGTTCGACTTCGAGTAGTAGTCGACGTCCTCTTCCTCGCGGTCGGGCGTGACGACGAGCTTCTTCTCGCCCGCCTCCTCGTCCGCGATGCGCTTCGGCGCGATCTTCACCTGGGTCGCGCCGTCGACGATCTCGATGTCCTCGTCGCCGAGGGCGCCGACCACGTCGTCGAGCTGATCGGGGGCGACGTCGGCGGGGAGCGCGTCGTTCACCTCGTCGTAGGTCAAGAAGCCCTTGCTCTTGCCGGTCTCGACGAGCTTCTCGAGCGCCTTGCGCTCCTTCTCGCCGCGCTCGGCTCGACCCGCGGGGGGCGACGAGTCCTTCGAGCGCGGGGGCGGCGGCGACGAGCCGTAGTCCTCGCGACCACCCGGGCGCGACGATCCGGCGCGCGGCGCGCCCGGCCTCGAGCCTGCGCCGTTCTTCGCGGCGCCGTTCGAGTGCGCGCTCGCCTTCGGCCTGGAGCCGTCGGCGGGGAGCGCGGCGCGGCCGCCCGCGGCCCTCGCCGAAGCCCGCGGAGGAGGAGCTGCGTCGCGCGCAGGCGCTCGAGGCGGCGCCCCGTTCGCCGCGCCGCCGCCCGCGCTCTTCGTCGCGCTCCCGTTGCGTCCGCTCGCCTGCTTGGCCTTGCTCGCCATTCCGTGTCGCTCCAAGCGCGGCCCGTGCCGCCGCGCGCATTCCGACTCCCGCGGGTCGTTTGACGACCTCGCCGTTTCGTCCTCGTTCGCCTGCGTATCCAGCGCGGTTTGGTTTACCGCGCGGCGCGGCGTGCGCCCTCGAACTCTTCCGCTGCGGCGCTCACGCGAGGCCGTGCTTCTTCTGCGCCCTCCGCATGATCTCCAGCAGGATCGCGTTCTCGGACGCGACATCGCCCTGCGCTTCGACGCGGTGAAGCTGATCCACCCCTTCCGCGTTCTCCCGCGACAAGCTCAAGCGCTTCAACTTTCGTGCGTTTTCCAAGAGCTCGAGCTTCGCGTCGTCCGCTGCCTCGAACCGGGGCACCGCGAGGCGCCCAACCGCGAATGAATGGATCGACGGCGCGATCTGCGCAAGAAATTCGTCGGCGTAAACCCTTTTTTGTGCTTGGGACTCACGGATTTCCTCGCCCGAGTCTGCGGAGGCATGCGCAGCAAGTTTGGGGCCGCGCGCCGCGCGACGCAGGGCGAGCACGGCGAGCGCGGCGTCGCCGTCGAGCGTGGAGAGCGCGTCGTCGACGTCGGTGTCGTCGAGGAGCTCGGAGAAATCGAGCAGCGCGCCCAGCATTTCGAGCGGAATTTCGGCCTCGCGCGAGCGGGAGCGCGCCCGCTCGTGCGTCACCGGCAGCTCGCGACGCGGCTCGGCGACCGGGCGGAGCTCCTGCTCGAGGATGGCCTCGGCCTCGCGCAGGCCGACCTGGCGACCGCCGACGAGCAGCTGCTGGACCGCGGCGTCGGCGTATCCTTGGAGGAGCTGGCGCGCCGTGGGGTCGCGCTCGGCGACGATGATCTCGCGCACGGCGCGGATGCGCGCGACGCGCTCGGCGATCGGCACCGTCGCGAACGCGCTGCGATCGAGCGCCGCGTCGACCTCGTACTCGTCGATCGGGCGCGCGCCCTTGAACAGGCGGAGCAGGACCTCGGGGCCTTGCGTGCGCACGAGCTCGTCGGGATCGGTGCCCGCGGGCAGCGACGCGACCTTCACCGAGAGGCCGCCCTCGCGCGACGGACCGCGCGACGCGCGCGTCGCCTTGCGCCCCGCCGCGTCGCCGTCGAACAGCACGATGACGCTCGGCGCGAAGCGCTTCAGGAGCTTCGCCTGCGCGGGCGTGAACGCGGTGCCGAGGGGCGCGACCACGTTGCCGACGCCGCGCGCGTGCAGCGACACGACGTCGAAGTTGCCCTCGACGAGCACGGCCTCGCCCTGCTGTCGCACGGCGTTGCGCGCCTGGTGCAGGCCGAAGAGCTGCTCGCCCTTCGTGTAGATCGGCGACTCGGGGCTGTTGATGTACTTCGCGGGGGCGCGCCCGTCCTCGCTCGGCGACGGGCCGGTGATGCGGTGCTGCGCGAGCTCGTCTTGCGTCGGCTCGTCGAGGGCGCGGCCGCTGAACGCGACGACGCGGCCGAGCACGTCGGTCACGGCGAACATGAGCTGATGTCGAAAGCGGTCGTAGTGCTTCGTGCCGTTCGAGCGCGCCGACAAGAGTCCCGCGCGCTCGGCCGTGACGGGCGAGATGCTTTGTTGCTTCAAGAACGCGCCGAGCGCGTCCCAGCCGAACGGCGCGTAGCCCACGCGGAACGCCTGCAGCGCGTCGGCGATCGCGTCGCTCGGCGCGCCCTCGATCCGCGGGGCTGCGCTCGGCACGAGGCCCCGTCGGGCGAGCTCGGCCATCGCGTGGTGCGCGAGCGGATGCGCCGTGACGCCGCCCGGTCCACCGAAGAGCGCCTGCTCGTAGAACGTGGCCGCGAGCGCGTTCACGCCGTAGAGATCGTCCTTCGCGCGGCGCGCCGCCGCGGCCTCGCGCTTCTCGGCGTCGGTGCGATCGTCCTCGTCGACGCGCACGCCGGCGCGCTCGCCGAGCCGCTTCACCGCCTCGGGGAACGTGAGCCCCTCGGCCTTGATCACGAAGTCGATCGCGCTCCCGCTCTCGCTGCAGCCGAAGCAGTGGAAGAACCCGCGCTCCGGGTTCACGTGGAAGCTCGGCGTCTTCTCCTTGTGAAACGGACAGAGCCCCGTGAAGCTCCGCCCGCGCCGCGTCAGCCGCACGCTCTCCGCGACGAGGGCGACGATGTCCGTCCGCTCCTTCACGAGCGCGATCGTCTCCGGCTTGATCATCGCTCCTCGTAAGATGCGCTCACCGCCGCGCGGACGCCATGGCCTCGCGGAGCGCCTCGCGCGGGCCCACGCGGAGCGCGCGATGTCTCGCTGCGCGCCCCGTGGCTAGGGAGCGTCGCGCGGAGCGCACTCCCGTGCGCGAGCACGCGCGACCGACGCCACGGGGAT
The DNA here is from genome assembly GCA_036500365.1 of Byssovorax sp. Taxonomy (GTDB): domain Bacteria; phylum Myxococcota_A; class Polyangia; order Polyangiales; family Polyangiaceae; genus DASYCF01. The sequence goes on along the minus strand of DASYCF010001049.1, from coordinate 3,204 downwards.
GCGCAGTAGAGACAGCGCGCGCTACGCGTCGGGGAAGGGGCCGCCTCCGCCGGAGTTGTCGGTGAGGCTCTCCGCGGACTGCTGGTACTCCACCATCTCGGCCTCGCTCGGCGGCTCGGCGTGATCGGTGAGGAAGCGCGTGTCTTCGCGGACGACGGGCGGCGGCGGATCGCCGATGAGCTCGAGCTCGGCGGCGAGCCACTGCTCCTCCTCGATGAGCTGCGTGCGCGCCGGATCGGTGAGCTCGCCCTGCCAGTGGCCGAGCTCCGCGCCGACCTCGGCGAGGCGCGCGCGCACCTTCACGACGTCGACGTCCTTCTTCTGCGCGACGCGCTCGGTGATGAGCAGCGCCTGGTCGTGGGCGACCTCGACGAAGCCGTGGTGCACCGCGACTTTGTGCTCCTGGCCGCCCTGGTGGTACGTGACGATGCCCGTGCGGAGCGCGGCGAGCAGCGGCAGGTGACCGGGCAGGACGCCGAACTCGCCGGCGACGCTCGGCGCCGTGAGATCGCTCACGTCTTCGTGCAGCGCGACGCCCGAGGGCGTCACGATCTCGAGCGCGATCGACTCGGCCATGATCAGGCCGCCTTCGCCTTGCCGGCGCGCGCCTTCACCTCGTCGATGTTGCCGACCATGTAGAAGTCCTGCTCCGAGATCTGGTCGAGCTTGCCCTCGAGGATCTCCTCGAAGCCCGCGATCGTGTCCTTGAGCGAGACGAGCTTGCCCTGGAGGCCGGTGAACTGCGCGGCGACGAAGAACGGCTGCGACAAGAACTTCTGGATCTTGCGCGCGCGCGACACGACGAGGCGATCGTCCTCGCTGAGCTCGTCCATGCCGAGGATGGCGATGATGTCCTGGAGATCCTTGTACTTCTGGAGCGTCTGCTGCACGCGCCGCGCGACGCCGTAGTGGCGATCGCCGACGACCTGCGGATCGAGCATCGTCGACGTCGAGTCGAGCGGATCGACGGCGGGGTAGATGCCGAGCTCGCTGATGGCGCGGGAGAGCACCGTCGTCGCGTCCAAGTGCGCGAACGCCGTCGCCGGCGCGGGGTCGGTGAGGTCGTCGGCCGGCACGTAGATGGCCTGCACGCTCGTGACGGAGCCCTTCGTCGTCGACGTGATGCGCTCCTGCAGCGCGCCCATCTCGGTCGAGAGCGTCGGCTGGTAGCCGACGGCGCTCGGGATGCGGCCGAGGAGCGCGCTGACCTCCGAGCCGGCCTGCGTGAAGCGGAAGATGTTGTCGACGAAGAGCATCACGTCCTGGCCCTCCTCGTCGCGGAAGTACTCCGCGCAGGTGAGCGCGGAGAGCGCGACGCGGGCGCGCGCGCCGGGCGGCTCGTTCATCTGGCCGAACACGAGCGCCGTCTTCGAGATGACGGGCTGGCCGCTCTCGAGCTTCGACTCGCTCATCTCGAGGAAGAGGTCGTTGCCCTCGCGCGTGCGCTCGCCGACGCCGGCGAAGCAGGAGACGCCGCCGTGGGCCTTCGCCACGTTGTTGATGAGCTCGAGGATGAGCACCGTCTTGCCGACGCCGGCGCCGCCGAAGAGGCCGATCTTGCCGCCCTTGCGGTACGGCGCGAGCAGATCGATGACCTTGATGCCCGTCTCGAAGACCTCGACCTTGGTCGACTGGTCGGTGAAGCTCGGCGGGTCGCGGTGGATGGGGAGCGACTTCTCGCGCTTCAGCGCGGGGCCGCCGTCGACCGGCTCGCCGACGACGTTCAGGATGCGGCCGAGCACCTCGGGGCCGACGGGCATCATGATGGGCTTGCCCGTGTCCTTCACGTCCATGCCGCGCATGAGGCCGTCGGTCGAGTCCATCGCGATCGTGCGCACGCTCGACTCGCCGAGGTGCTGCGCGACCTCGAGCACGAGGTTGTCCGCCGCGTCCGAGATGCTCGGGTTCGTGACCTTGAGCGCGTTGAGGATCCTCGGCAGCTGACCCGGGGGGAAATCGACGTCGACGACGGGACCGATGACCTGCGCAATCTTTCCGACGGACATGGAGCGATCTCCTCCTTGGGCAGCGCGACCCGCGCGCCGCGCGCGGCGGCCACCTAGCACGACGCGTCAGCAACGACTACAGCGATGTGGGGCCCCGGAGCGAGCGCGGGAAGGGCGGCCCATCGCGGCTCGCGCTCACGCAGGCGCGAGCGCTGCGAGCCGCGCGAAGTCTTCGACCGCGAGCGTCTCGCCGCGCGCGTCGAGCGACACACCGGCGCGGACCGCCGCGTCGGCGAGCTCGGCCGGGGACCAGCCGTACAAACCGCGCCACGCGTTGCGGAGCGTCTTTCGGCGCATGCCGAACGCGGCCCGCACGGCGGCGCGGAACGCCTCGGTCTCGACGGCGCGGCGCGGGCGCGACGGCGTGAGGACGACGACCGTCGAGTCCACGTCCGGCCGCGGGAAGAACGCGCCGCCGCGCACGGTCGTCAGCTTGGCGACGCCGAACGCCGCCTGCACGAACACGGTCAGCGCGCCGTACGCGTCGGTCCCCGGCGCGGCCAGCAGGCGCGCGGCGACCTCGGCCTGGATCATGAACACCGCGACGTCGACCAGCTCGGCGCACGCGGTCGCCTCCTCGAGCAGCGCGCCCGTGATGAAGTACGGGAGGTTGCCCGCGAGCGCGCGCGGCGCGGGCATCGCTGCGAGCTCGGCCTGCCAGTCGACCTCGAGCGCGTCGGCGTGTCGCAGCGTGAGGGTGCCCGCCGCGAGCTCGGCCGCGAAGGACTCCTCGAGCAGCGGCACGAGATCGCCGTCGCGCTCGATCGCGACGACGCGCCCGCACCGCGCGAGGAGCGGCGCCGTGAGCGCGCCGAGGCCGGGCCCGATCTCGAGCGCCGAGCCGCCGACGACCGGCGTCGCCGCCTCGGCGATCGCGCGGCAGATCGCCGGGTCCTGGAGGAAGTTCTGGCCGAGCCGCTTCTTCGGCCGCAGCCCGCGCGCGCGGAGGCGCTCCGCGGCGCTCGTCACGCGGGCGAGCTCGGCTGCGTGCCCGGCTTCTCGGCCTCGCGCGGCGGCCTCACGTGCACGAGCTTGATGACGCGCACGCCGAGCCGCTTCAGGCCCTGCTCGCGCCGCGCCTGCGCCGCCAGCGCGCGGAGGCGCACCGCGGCCGCCGCGATGGGCGCGATCTCCGCGAACTCGATCGACGCGCGCGGCTTGAAGAGCGGCTCGGCGTCGCGGTCGCCCTTGCGCGTCG
>DASYCF010001048.1:0-5196 GCA_036500365.1 Byssovorax sp. | reverse complement strand
CGAAGAAGCCTTCGATGCCTCCGCCGCAGCCCGCGCCGATCGTGCCGCCGCTGCGCGCGCCGCAACAGCAACACGCGGCGCCGCGCGCCGTGCCGAGGCCGATCTCGTCGAGCGACAAACTGCCGGCGCTCACGCTGCCCGACGCGACGCCGCCGGAGCCTACGCCGCTCACTGCGGGCGCGCCCGCCGGTCGAGACGCCGTGAAGATGTTCCTCGAAGATCGAAAGCGCACCGTGAAGGAGGGCGTGCCCGCCGTGCCCGAGCGCGCCCGCCTCGCGACGCTCGAAATCGAGGCGGTCGGCGCCGATCTCGAGCCTTCGGGCCGGCGCGCCCCGCCGTCGGGGGAGGTCGCGATCATGCCCGCCGATCGCCTCGGCGCCCTCCTCAAGCGGGCGGAGCTGCTCGGCGCCCCGATGATGGCGTCGTCGTCGAGCGCGGGCTCGTGGCTCGTGCGCGCGGCGGTGTTCCGCGCCGTGTACGAGTTCCGCGAGGCGCTGCCCGACGCGGTCGCGAACATCTACCGCGCGAGCGGCGTCGCGAAGCGCGGCGTCGTCGCCGAGCCGGAGGCCGCGTTCGCGGCGTTCGAGCGCGTCGTCGCCGCGAAGGCCGTCGTCGTGAAGGAGAAGCCGCTGCTCCTCGATCCGCTGACGACCGCGCAGCAGGCGAAGGAGCACGTCGGGCGGTACATCGCGGAGATCGAACTCGCGGCCACCGACCCGGGGCTCCGGCACTACCTGGCGCTCGGCGCGCTCTGCGAGCTGCTCGTCCGCGCCAAGCTGCCCGCGCAGACGAGCCAGCGCCTGCGCGAGATCATCGGGCACGCGCAGCGCGAGGGCGCGAAGGCCAGCGCGATCGATCTGCTCATGACCGCCTTGAAGAGGATCAGCGCGTGACGACGAGCCGGCGCGCAGCGTCCGACGTCGCGGCGTCCGTGCGTCGATCGATCGTCGGCGTACGCGCGCGCACCGCGTCCGGGACCGGCTGGGTCGCGCTTGCGAACGACCTGATCGTGACGAGCCAGACGGCGGTCGGCTACGAGCTCGACGTCTCGGTGGAGCTCGAGGGCGGGGCGCGGCACGCGGCGCGCGTCATCTGGGCGGACGTGCCGCGTGACCTCGCCGTCGTCTTGCCGGCCGAGCGGTTGAGCCTCCCGCCGCTCGTGATGCGCCCCGATCTGCCGCGCATCGCCGAGGTCTGCTACCTGCTCGGCGCGCAGCCCGGGCAGCCGTTTCGCATCACGCCGACCATCGTCTCCGCCGTCGATTTTCGCGTCGGCGCGACGCGCTGCTTCGAGATCGACGCTGGCTTCGCGTCGCCCGGCGCGCCCGTGGTCGACGGCGACGGCCACATCATCGGCGTCAGCGGCCTCGACCTGCCGCGCGGCGAGCGCGTCGCCCGGGTGAAGGCGATCGCGCTGCCCGTCGCCGCCCTCCAGCGCGCCCTCTCGGTCTTCGACGTGCCGCCGCCGCAGCTCGCGAGCCGCATGCCGACGTACCGCTGCCCGGCCTGCGCCGAGCCGTACGGCTTCGAGCTCGCGCGGTGCGCCGCCTGCGGGCGGACGCTGCCGCACGCGTGGGAGGCGGAGCCCGAGTTCGCCGTCGGCGAGCGGCTCGTGCGCGACGTGCTGAAGCGCCTCTCCGCGCTCCCGACGACGGTGCGCAGGGGACCACGCACGTTCGTCGCCGCGATCCCGCCGGACACCGACGCCGAGGAGATGGCCGACGTCACGTTGACCATCGACCTCGACGGTGAGGCGTTCGGCGCGTCGGTGCCCATCGCGCGCCTCCCGGGCCCGCACGTCGAGGCGTTCCTGCGCCTCCTCCTCACGCTGAACGACCAGCTGCCGCACAACTTTCGGCTCGCGCTCGCGCACGACGTCGTGAGCATGTGCTTCGGCGAGGCGTGCGCGCGCGCGTCGGGCGCAGACGCGGCCACGCTCGTGCGCGAGCTCCTGCGCCTCGGCGCCCGCTACCGCCGCACGTTCGGCGAGACGTTCGACGCCAAGCCGATCACGCCCGACGCGTGATCTTCACGGCTACGCGGGCCGGGATCGCGTCACCGAAGTTGTCCCGCGGCGCCGGGCGCGGAACAATCGACGAGATGCGATCGCGTGCCCTCGTTCTCTGTGCGGCCGTTGCGGGCTTGCTCAACGCGTGCGGCGGCTCGCAGCGAGGGGCGGACGAGCAGTGGGGCGAGCCCGACGTCGAGGAGAAGGGTCACCGCGTGCGCGACACCGAGGTCTTGAACCCGATCCCCATCGAGAAGGTCGTGGATCACCGCTCCGCGTTCGTCGGCGTGCGCCACGACCTCATGCTGGCGAGCGGCGCGGGCAAGGCCGAGCGCTGCTCGTGCCTCGCCGTGGAGGTGGGCATGCCGGGCGACGCGCTGTTCTTCTGGCAGGGCGATCAGCCGCGCATCGGGGGCGACGCGACCGTGGTCGCCATCGGCGCGCAGGGCGTCGCGTGCCCCGGCGGCAACCCGATCGAGGAGCGCAGGCGCCCGTCGATCAGCGCGATCGACCTCGAGAACGCCGACGTGGTGATCGAGGTCGAGGACCTGCCCGACGGTCGCCCGCTGGCGTCCGGCGCCATCGTTCCCAGGCCCGGCGCGGGCGGCGGCATCTTCATCCGGCCGCGCAACCAGCACGTCATCTATGGCCGGGGATCCAGCGGAGGCCGCTGCCGCGTCCGCTGAGGCGGGCGCTCTCCGCACATACGGGCCCGCTCGCGGCAGCGCCGTGCTCAGCGTGCCTGAGCACGCTTCCGCGCGGCGCCACCGCGATCGGACCCGTCTGCGCGGAGATCGCCTTCGCCTCAGATCGTCGTGCCGGGGTTCAATTTCGGACGCGTCTTGAGGCCTTCGCCTCGGACTCCTTCGGAGCGAGTTCGAAACGACGAGACGCCGGCGCCTTGGTAGGGGCCGGCGTCGTCGTGGCTCGGGGCGCGGTGCTACGCGGCGGCTTTGGCGGCGCGGTGGAGGGCGGCGGCGAGGCGGCCCTTGACGCGAGAGGCGCGGCGCGCGGGGATCGTGCCCTTCGACGCGGCGCGATCGAGCGCGCTCGTCGCCTCTTTCACGAGGGCGGCGGCGCCGGCGTCGTGCGCCTGGACGGCGCCACGGGCCTTCTTGAGCTCGGTGCGGAGCGCGCTCTTGGCGGCGCGGTTCTTCGCCGTCTTCTTGATGCGCTGACGGTTGCGCTTGATCGCAGATGCGTGGTTCGCCATCGGGTCCTACTTCTTCGGTGCTGCGGGCTGAGGGTTCTGCGCGGCGGCGGGCTTCGCGTCCGCCGCCTTCGGGTCGTAGCCCGCGGGGTGGAGGGCAAACGCGGGCGTGCCGTGAGCGCGCTCGTCGCGCTTGCGCCGCGAGCCCGCTGCCCGGTGCTTGCGGCGGCGGATGCGGAAGGACTGTTGGGTCGCGGAAACCATGGGGGCGCGCAGCATATCCGCGCATCCTCCTTTGTCAATGGCGACGCGCGCTACGGCTTGATCGTGACCGGGAACGAGTAGTGGTCGTCCGTGAAGCCGCCGACCTTCGCCCCCTTGAGCGCCGCGACGACGCACGAGGACTTGCCGTTCGCCGAGGCCCAGCCCGTGACGGACACGTTGTTCACGGCGCCGCTCGAGCCGAAGGTCACGGTCGCGCGCGTCGCCTCGTCGGCCCCGGCGACGCAGCCCTTCGCCGCGCCGAGGACGGCGCCAATGGCCGACTGGACGGCGCCCTGCGACGGGCGCTCGGGCAGCGTCTTGCTCCGCGTGTCGCCGAGCGCGGCGGGCTCGGGCTCCGTCGGCAGGGGCTTGCCGTCTGCGCCGACCGCCTTGCGCATCTCGCTCCGCAGGTCGCCCGTGGACCCGACCGGCCGCGGCGCGGCGGCCGCGACCGCGCTCGACTTCGGCTCGGGCTCCTTGCCGAGGGGACCGCCGCGCGCCTGAGCCTGCGCGGACGGCGCTGCGCTCGGCGCCTCGGGGAGCTTGTCGGGGTCGAACCCGGCGGGGCCGCCCGTGTCCGCGGCCTTCGGCGCCGCGGCGACGGCCGTCGGCGCAGGCGCGGCCGTCTTGGCAGCTTCCGGTGCTGCCTTGGGTGGCGCGCTCTCGGCGACGGTCGGCGTCGACTTGCCGTTCGCGCGCACCTGCCAGATCGCCACGCCCGCGGCGATGCCGACGAGGGCGATGACGAGGCCCGTCGTCGCTCCGCTGCCCTTCTTCTCGGCCGGCGCTGCCTTCGCGACGGCGGTCTTCGCGGCGGCGCCGCCCTTTGCCGCGACGGCGCCCTTGGACGACGCGGGCTTGCCGTCGTCGTCGAACAGCGAGCTCGCGCCGGGCTTCGCCTTGGCCGCGGCCGCGACTTGCGCCGCGGTCGCGCGCTCGTCGACGAGCTTCAGGTTCACGACGCCCGAGTCGTCGCTCCCGCCCTCGCTCGCGCGCTTGACGGCCGGCTCGGGGGCGGGCGTCGGCAACGGCGACGCGGCGGCCTTGGCCGCGACGGGCAGCGGCGTGATGACCGGTGACGACGCGCGGCCCGGCAGGGGCGTCGACGTAGCCGGCCGGACCGACTGCCGCTGCGCGAGCTCCTTGAGGCTCTGTCGGGGCTTGGGAGCGGGTTTGCCACCACCGGAATCGGACTCTGAGCTCATCCTCTTGTCTCCTGAAGCGGAAGCGTCTTCACCGGACTCCGGCGCGAGCGGCGGGGCCGCGAGCACATCTACGCTCGAGGTGTCCCGCGCCGACCTCGCGGCCGCGACGATCGCGTCTGCCTTGGCGGCCCACGCCGGGTCGCCCTCCGCCGGCAGCGGCTTGCCGTCAGCGCCCGACGCGGCCCACCCGCGAAGGAGCGCATCGAGATCTCGCCGTTCCGTCATGCGTCGCCTCCGAAACCACGTGCTGCCAAGTACTCGCGAAGCTTGCGCCTCGCCTCGTGGACGCGCCACGCGACGGTGCCCTCGGGGCAGCCGAGCACCTTCGACGCCTCGTCGTGGCCGAGGCCGTCGACGCAGACGAGGATCAGCGTCGTCCGAAGCGTGTCGCTGAGCTTGTCGATCCCCTCGATCAAGGCCTGCGCCATCTGCCGGTCGGCGGAGGCGGCGGCAGGGTCGCGGCCGTGGCTCGGGCGCGTCTCGGTGAGCAGCGCCTCGAGCCGCGGGTCGTCGTTCGAGCTGATGTCGCGCGTCGGCTTGCGGGCGCGGAGGGCGTTCAGCGACAGGTT
>DASYCF010001047.1:0-5441 GCA_036500365.1 Byssovorax sp. | reverse complement strand
TGGCAGCGCGACGCCGGCCAGCGGACCCGCAGAGCTACATAGACGTGGCGACGCTGCGTTGTACCGCGAGCCAGTCGACGACGCGCCGGACGAGCAGCTCTACCGTCATGCCCGCGTCGCGCGCCTCCTCCGGCCGCAAGTCGGGGATCGGTCCGCTCTCAGGCGTTTCGATGAGGAACCCAGCATGGATCCGTTGGCGCGCTCCAATGGCGACTCCAACAGGCGCGTCGAGGCAGACCGCCGGAGCTGAAGGTGTGCGAATTCGACCGTGCGCGCAACTGCAGTCGTCGCCGGTGAGTCGCCCCGCGCTCGGCGGCAGGCCGCGACGTGAGGCGGGTGACAAAGCGCTTGCGGCCTTTCTCCCTCAACCGATACGCTTGAAGCGTGGCGGAGGCGCTCGATGCAGGCACGGACGCGGGGGCGCGCGGCTCGACGTGGATCACGCGCGTCGGGCCGCTGCTGTCGCCGATCGTCACGTTCGCGGTCGTCGCGGTGGCGGTGCCGTGCCTCGCGCTGCCGCCGACTGTGCCGATATCTCGGGCGCGGCCCGGGTTGCGAGACGCTGCCGACCTCGCGGTGCGCGGCGCGGGAACGATGACGGCAGAGTCGCTCTTCGCCTCCCTCGGCCGCGCCGAGGCGGATCTTCAACGCGAACGCACCGATGTCGCGGCGCTTCGCGTCGCAATCGCCGACGGAGCGGCCCGAGAGACGAGTGCCCAGTCGCAGCTCGAACGACTCGCCGAGAGCGAGCGAGGCGTGCGGGCGCAGTTGGCGAATGCGACCGCCTCGGTCGCGGCTGGAGCCGCCACGGAGGCACGCCTCCAGCAGTCCATCCTGTCCGCGCAAAAGGAGAGTGCCGCCGCCCGCGAGGAGGCCAAGGACGCCAAGGCGAAGCTCACTGAAGCGCAGCTCGCGCTCCGACGAGCGTCTGCGTGCGAGGAAAACGCGGCCAAGAAAGACGTCGACTTGAAGTCATGTCGCAATGACTTGGAGGCTTGCCGCAGCGCTGCGAGGCAGGGCGGCGGTCGTCTCCCCGTACCGCCGGCCGGTGACCGCGGAACGAACGCACCGCCCCCATAGGTGAAGCATGGCAAAGTCTGCGGACAACGACGTCATGCTCGCTGGCGGCATCACTGTTGGCGAGCTGCAGTCTGTCGTCGGTATCGTCGTCAAGATCGCGCGCCTCGCTACTTGGCGCTTTTTTGGGGCCTTCGCGTTCGGCACGGCGGCCCGCTATTTTGCCGTTCGATACATCTCCGATGGGTGGGCCGCCGGCGGGGCAATCGTCGCCGCCATCATTGCCGGGGCGCTCCTCGGGCTGGAGATCGATGCGTGGATGCGTAGGCGCTCTGACCGCAGGACGCTGGAACGGCTGGTGCTCCTTGTTCGCGACGTCATGAGGGCGCTGCGTGAGCGTGCGGCCGACGCTGCCGGGCTCAACCCCGTGGAGCGCAAAGAGCTCGCGAAGCTTGTCGTGTTGATCACGAAAGTCTCGCCGGACGATGTCGCTGACGGTGCGCCGAACCCACCGAAACCGAACGGAGCGCGTAGTCTTACTCCAGAGATCGCGGAACCGAGGCAGGCGCGCGACGATCCTGAGGGCGTCGTATCGGCGCGTGAACCAGCGCCTGCGGTCGACGACTGAGGAGCTCTGCCGCATGTCATTGCGGATAGTCGAGAAACTACGCGACGATGGGGCGCCTCGTCGCCCGGCCCGTCCGGGGCCCACATCCGCGTAGCCCGGAGACCGATCGGGCGCTCGCGCTGAGTAGCGTTCCAGCGCGTCTCAGCCGCGCTCGAACAGCGTCGTGACGAAGCTCCCCTTCGGATCGAGCCACTGACGCACCACGCGGAACCCCGCGCGGCGCCCGAGCTCGCCCGCGCGCTCGGGCGTGTACTTGTACGAGCTCTCGGTCCAGATCGACTCGCCCGCGGTGAAGCGCGCCGTCACGCCCGCGTGTGCGACGCGGACGGCGTGCGCGCGCCGCGCGACGAGGTGCATCTCGACGCGCGCGAGCTCGCGGTCGTAGCGGGCCTCGTGATCGAACGACGCGAGGTCGAACTCGCCGCCGAGCTCGCGGTTGATGCGCACGAGGAGGTTCTTGTCGAACGCGGCCGTGACGCCGAGCGGGTCGTCGTACGCGGCGAGGAGGTCGGCCTCGGCCCGCACGAGGTCGACGCCGAGGAGCAGGCCGTCGCCCGGGCGGAGCGCGGCGCGGAGCTCGCGGAGCAGCGCGAGCGCCTGCGGCGGATCGAAGTTCCCGAGGTTCGAACCGAGGAACAGCGCGAGCGTGCGGCCGCGCGCGTCGGCCGAGGCCGCCACCCGGGCGAGGCCGGCCTCGTACGTCATGGCGTGGCCGCTGACGCGCACGTGGTCGAGCCCCGCGAGCGCGGCCTCGGACATGTCGATCGCGCGCCGCGAGACGTCGACGAGGTGGACGTCGAGCACGCCCTCGCCGGCGAGCGCGCGCGCGACCACGGCGAGCTTCTCGCCCGAGCCGCAGCCGAGCTCCACGAGCGAGCCGAGCGGCGCGAGCGGCGCGACCATCTCGGCGGCGCGCCGCTCGAGCATGTCGGTCTCGGCGCGCGTGATCGGGTACCAGGGCAGCCGACAGATCGCCTCGAACAGCTGCGAGCCGAGCGCGTCGTAGAAGTACTTCGGCGGCAGCGTCTTCGGCGACGCCGTGAGGCCCGCGCGCACGTCGCGCGCGAAGACGGCGTCGAAGATCGGCGCGGCGTCGGCCGCAGGCGAGGGGTGCGCGCCCTCGCCGCCCGTGCGTTCCTCGTCGTACATCGCCGGGAGCGTAGACGGCGCCCGGCGCGGGCGGTTTCTGAATTCGCACTCGTGTCCTGCCCGAATTGCGCGCCACCGGTCGCTTTGGTAGAGGCCGCGCGCCATGACCGCCCCCGCGCTGCCGACGACGCCGCTCCGATTCGCCGACGATCGCGCGTTCATCGACGATCTGCCGTACGGGCCGGACGTCCTGCTCTTCGACCAGCTGCTCGAGATCGACGCGGCGGCGAGCCGCGTGGTGTGCCGCATGCCGACCGACGTCCCGCTGCCGTTCACGAGCTCGCAGCGCGCGCACGAGGTCCGCCACCCGCGGCACGTCGCCGGCGCGGTGATGGTCCACGCGACCGGCATGCTCGGCTTCGTGCACGCCTACCACCTGCTCGGCCTCCGGCACGCGGCGGGCTGGATCGGCTACGGGACGCACATCCACCGCGTCGTGTTTCGCAAGCTCGTGCCGCCCGGCGAGCCCATCGTCGCGACGTGCACGGCGACGCGCGTCCGCGCGGGCAAGACGCGGTATTTCGTCCGGTACACGTTCGACTTCCGGCACGAGGGCGCGCGCTGCTACGAGGGTGACCAGAGCGCCGTGTGGCTCCTGACGGGCGAGGGCGGCGAGCCGGCGCCGTCGCTTGACGACTGAGGGCTCCGCCGCTAGCCCGAGCGGATGGCCGAACTCGACATCGGGGCGATCGTGCCTTCGTCACGCGACGCGCTGCAGGCGATCGCGACGCACAAGAAGGCGCTCGCGATCGTCGGCGCCGTGGCCCCGGAGGACGGCGCGGCGGCGGCGCGGCGGCTCGACGACCTCGGCGTGCGCGCCCTCGCGTCGACGGCGAGCGACGCGCACATGGCCGCGATCGCGGCCGCGACGAAATCGCTCCCCACGATCTGCCTCGCGCCCGTCGCCACGCGCGACGAGGCGCTGCGCGCGCGGTCGCTCGGCGCCGACGCCGTGTGCGTCGCGCGCGGCCTCGACGACGCGTCGTGGTCGGCCGTGGCCGAGGCCATCCAGGCGACGCACATGCTCGCGATCGCGACCGCGTCCGACGCGGGCGAGATCGCGACGTCGGAGAGGCGCGGCGCGCGGGCGGTGCTGCTGACGGCGCCGACGACGGCGGGCGTGCTCGCGCTCGCGGCGACGAAGCCGCGCGGCGTCGCGCTGTTGGCTTCGCCCGCGGACGCGGATCTCGACGCGCTGCGCACGCTCTTCGGCCACGTCGACGCGGTCGTCGTCGCCGCGCCGCTCGAGGACGAGACGGGCTTCGGCGCGTTCGTGCCCGAGGTCGATCCTTGAGCGACGTCGCCGACGCGCGCGCCGCGTCCGAGGGCGGGCTCCTCGTCGCGCCGCGCGCGGATCTCGGCGCGCTCGTCGTGACGGGCAAGGATCGCGTCGCCTGGCTCAACGGCCTCGTCACGTGCGAGCTCGCCAAGGCGAAGCCGGGGGACGGCGCGCTCGGCCTCGCCGTGGGCAAGACGGGGAAGATCCTCGCCGAGCTCTGGATCGTCGTCGCCGAGGATCGCCTCGTCGTCGGCGTCGCGCGCGCGGCCGTCGAGGCGCTGCGCGAGCACCTCGAGAAGCACCTCATCATGGAGGACGTCGAGCTGGCGGACGCGTCGGACGACACGGCGTGGCTCGCGTGCGTCGGCCCGCGCGCGACGTCAGCGGTCGAGGCGGCGCGCGCGAGCGGCGGGTTCGCGGCGCGCCTCGACTGGACGGGCCGGGCCGACGCAGCCGCGCTCGCGCTGCCTGCCCTCGCCGCGCCGAAGATCGAGGCAGGGCTCCTCGCGGCGGGCGCCGTCGTCGCCGACGACGACACGCTCGCGGCGCTCTCGGTCGCGTGGGGCTTGCCGCGGTTCGGCGTCGATTTCACGACCGAGAACCTCCCGCACGAGGCGTCGCTCGAGAAGCTCGCCGTGTCGTTCTCGAAGGGCTGCTACCTCGGCCAAGAGGCCGTCTTCATGCTCGAGGCGCGCGGTCACGCGAAGAAGCACCTCGCGCGGCTCGCCGTCGACGGCGCGAGCGCCGCCCCACGCGGAGCGGCCGTTGCGCTCGCCGACGGGACCGTGGTCGGCGACGTGACGAGCTCGGTCACCACGGCCGAGGGCGTCGTCGCGCTCGCGTTCGTGAAGCACAAGAGCGCCGAGCCCGGCGTCGCGCTCGTGGTCGACGGTCGCCCCGCGCGCCTCGTCGACCTCGCCGCGCGCCCGCGCGCATAGCCGGAACAAAACCGGCGCGCCCGGCGTCCACGTTCGACATGAGCTCGAACGACGCCGCGCCGTGGCTTTTGTCCCAACCGCGCCGAGGGGCCGCGATCGCGCGGGTCGCCGTCGCCGCCGCGGGGTCGCTCGCGGGCGCCGCGGCGCTCGTCGGGCTCGCCGCCCACGACTCTTCGCCGCCGATCGCCCTCGGCATCCCGGTGACGCTGCTCGTCGTCGCCGCCGCCCTCGCGGCCGTGCGCGGCACGGGCGCGCAGATCGCCGCGCGGTCCGTCTGGTGGTCGAACCTCGTCCTCGGCGCGCTGATGTCGGCCGTCGGCAACCGGCACGAGCAACCGCTCGGGGTCGCGCTCGCCTTCGGCACGGGCGCGGCGCTCCTCTCGATGGGCGGCCTCGGCCTCGAGGACGACGCTCGCGGCGCGTTCCGGCC
>DASYCF010001046.1:0-8076 GCA_036500365.1 Byssovorax sp. | reverse complement strand
GTCGCGCGACGCCACGTGGAGATCATGGCGCGCGCCGCGCGTGAGCACGCGTCCCAGCGGCGCACGACGTTCTCGGCGGCGACGCTAGCGAAGCGCCCGCTCGACCTGCCCGAGATGAACCTCGGGCACCTGCGCGCCATGACCGACGACACCGGCGTCCTCCAGCACGCCGTGTTCTCGATCCCCCGCTACGACGACGGGTACTGCCTCGACGACAACGCGCGCGCCCTGCTCCTCATGGCGCTGGTCGAGGACACGGGGACCGAGGATCAGGCGCGCGTCCGCGCGCTCGCGTCCCGGTACCTCGCGTTCGTCCATCACGCGTTCGACCCAGCGACGCGCAGGTTCCGCAACTTCATGAGCTACGGGCGCGCGTGGACCGAAGAGATCGGCTCGGACGACGCGCACGGGCGCGCGATCTGGGCGCTCGGCGCGGTGGTCGGTCGGTCGCAGGAGCCCGGACGGCGGAGCGTCGGAGGGACGCTCTTCCACGCGGCGGCGCCGACGTCGGCCGCGCTCGAGAGCCCCCGCGGCTGGGCGTTCGCGATCCTCGGCATCCACGAGTACCTGCGAGCCTTCCAGGGCGAGACCGGCGTCGAGGCGCTGCAGCGCCAGCTCTCCGAGCGCCTGCTCGCGCTCTTCGACGCAAACCAGGCCGCCGACTGGCCGTGGTTCGAGGATCGCGCGACGTACGACAACGCGCGGCTCTCGCAGGCGCTCATCGTGGCGGGCCACCGCGCGAGCAACGAACCGATGCTCGCCGCGGGCCTGCGATCGCTCGACTGGCTCGTCCAGGTCCAGCGCAACGACGAAGGCCACTTCGACCCCATCGGCTCGGACGGGTTCTACCCGCGGACGGGCCGACGCGCGCGCTTCGATCAGCAGCCCCTCGAGGCGTGCGCGATGGTGTCGGCGTGTCTCGATGCGTGGCGCGCGACCGGCTCGGAGCGGTGGCTGCGCGACATGCGGAGCGCGTACCGCTGGTTCCTCGGCGCGAACGCGCTCCACGTCTCGCTGTACGACCCCGCCACCGGAGGCTGCCGCGACGGCCTCCACCCCGATCGACCGAACGAGAACCAGGGCGCGGAGTCGACGATCGCGTTCCTCCTCGCGCTCACCGACATGAGCTCGCTCGAAGCGGAGTATCGGCTTCGTGAGGGCGGCTCCCCGTTGACCGCGCTCGGACGCCAGGGGAACGCCGGAGAGGTCGAGGCTTGACGGGCGCGGTCCTCGAGCGGCTCCGGATCGCCGTGCTCGCGCCGATCTCGTGGCGCGTCCCGCCCCGCCACTACGGCCCGTGGGAGCAGTTCGCGTCGCTCCTGACCGAGGGCCTCGTCGAGCGCGGCGTCGACGTCACGCTCTTCGCGACCGCCGACTCGCAGACGCGCGCGCGCCTCGTGGGCACCGCGCCGACTGGCTACTCGGAGGATCCGACGCTCGACGCGAAGGTTTGGGAGGCGCTCCACATCGCGTCGGCCTTCGAGCGCGCGCGCGAGTTCGACCTCATCCACAACAGCTTCGACTTCCTGCCCCTCACGTACGCCGGCCTCGTCGACACGCCCGTGCTCACGACGATCCACGGCTTCTCTTCGGAGCGCATCCTCCCGGTCTACGAGAGGTACAACCGGCGCACGGCGTACGTCGCGATCAGCGAGGCGGACCGGCGCGCGTCGCTCGACTACGTGGCGACGATCCACCACGGCATCGACATGCGTCGCTTCGCCGTCCAGGGGCTGCACGCGCGCGAGGGTCTGCTCTTCTTCGGCAGGATCCACCCCGAGAAGGGGACGCGCGAGGCGATCGAGGTCGCGCGCCGCGCCGGACTGCCGCTGACGATCGCCGGGATCGTCCAGGATCGAGGCTACTTCGAGCGCGAGGTCGAGCCCCACGTCGACGGCGATCGCGTGCGCTTCCTCGGATCGGTCGGCCCAGATCGGCGCGCCGCGGTGCTCGGCGGCGCGCGGGCGCTGCTCCACCTCGTCGACTTCGAGGAGCCGTTCGGCTTCAGCGTCGTCGAGGCGATGGCGTGCGGCACGCCCGTGATCGCGACGCGCCGCGGGTCGATGCCGGAGATCCTCCGCGACGGCGAGAACGGCCTCCTCGTGGACTCGCTCGACGCGGCGGTGGAGGCCGTGAAGAGCGTCGCGCGCATCCCGCCCGCGGCCGTCCGCGCGAGCGTCGAGGTGCGCTTCGACGTCGGCCGGATGGTCGACGACTACGTCGCCGCCTACCGCGCGGTCATCGCGTCGAGGCGCGCGTGAGCGCGAGCGCGCCGCGAGCCCCCGGCGCGTTCAGCGTCGGGGTCAACTACTGGCCCGCGCGGACGGCGATGGGCTTCTGGCGCGCGTTCGACGCGGGCGAGGTCCGCGCCGACTTCGCTCGCGTCGCCGCGGCGGGCTTCGACTCGGTGCGTGTCTTCCTCCTGTGGGAGGACTTCCAGCCGACGCCGGACCGCGTCGAGCCGCGCATGCTCGCGCGGCTCGTCGAGGTGATGGAGCTCGCGCTCGGCGCGGGTCTCGAGGTCATGCCGACGCTCTTCACCGGGCACATGAGCGGCGTGAACTGGATCCCGCCGTGGGCGCTCGGCGGAGGTGACGGCGACGCGCGCTTCCGGATCGTCTCGGGGGGCCGCGTCGTCGCGGCGCGCTGCCTCGACTGGTACGTCGACGCCGGCGTCTTCGCGGCGCAGGCCGCGCTCGCGCGAGCCGTCGCCGGCGCGCTCGCCGGCCACGCCGCGCTCTCGGCGTGGGATCTCGGCAACGAGAACTCCAACTGCGTCGTGCCGCCGACGCGCGCGCACGGGAGCGCCTGGCTCGCCCGCATGGCCGACGCGATCCGCGCGGCGGACCCCGGCGCGCGCGTCACCATCGGCCTCCACATGGAGGACCTCGAGCAGGACCGGAACCTCGGGCCCGCCGAGGCCGCGGCGTCGTGCGACTTCCTGACGATGCACGGCTACCCCGGCTACGCGTCGTTCGCGCGCGGCGCGACCGACGAGCGGCTCCTCCCGTTCCTGGCGCGCCTCACGAGCCGGCTCGGCGGCGGCGCCGACGTGCTCTTCTCCGAGTTCGGTGTGCCGACGTACGCGGCATCGGATCCCGAGTCGGAGGCCGCGCGCGCCGGCGCCTCGAGCGAGCTCGTCGAAGAGATCGAAGCCGCGGCGTACATCGAGCGAGCCCTCGTCGCGCTGGCGACGCATGGCGCGACGGGCGCGTGGCTCTGGTGTCACGCCGACTACGATCGCGCGCTCTGGGATCGCCCACCCCTCGATCTCGCGACCCACGAGCGCTCCTTCGGCGTCTTCCGCGCAGACGGCTCTCCGAAGCCCTCGGTCGCGGCCGCGCGGCGCGCGCGGGAGCGGATCGCGTCGGCCGCTGCTTCGGCGACGGCGATGACACCGGACGACGCGTGGCTCGACGTCGACGCGGCGGAGTACCAGCGTGATCCGAAGGCTCACCTCGCCCGGCTCTACGCGCGATTCTGCGCCGTCAGCGCGTGAGCCGAGCGAGGACGTCGTCGAGCGGCACGGTCGCGATGCGCGTCGCGACGTCGCCGACGCCGAACGGGATCACGAGCATGCCGCCGAAGAGCATGCTGCCGCAGGAGTAGACGACGTTCGGCACGTAGCCGTCGCGCTCGTCGCCCTGCGCCGCGAGGAGCGGCTCGTCGAGGTGGCCGAGGACGCGCGTGGGGTCGTCCTTGTCGAGGAGGATGGCGCCGATCGCATATTGCCGCAGCGGCCCGACCCCGTGCGTGAGCACGAGCCACCCGGCGTCGGTCTCGAGCGGTGACCCGGAGTTGCCGAGCTGGACGAGCTCCCACGGCGACGCGGGCTCCTGGATGCGCTGCGCCTCCTGCCAGAAGTGGACGTTGTCGGACGTCATGACGAGGTTGTTCTCGTTGTCGAGGCGCGAGAGGGCGACGTAGCTTCCCCCGATCTTGCGGGGGAACAGCGCCATCCCCTTGTTCTTGGCGCACGCTCCGTTCAGCGTCGCCATACGGAACGACACGAAGTCGCTCGTCTCGATGAGCTGAGGGAGGATCTCGTAGCCGTCGTACGCGGTGTACGTCGCGAAATAGACGACCCGACCGTCGTCGTCCGTGAAGCGGACGAACCTCGCGTCCTCCATCCCGTGGCTCTCCCGCGGGCCCCCCGGGAACAGCACGCGCTCGGACAGCTTCGAGTCCTCGGCGAACGCGGTCTCGTAGTTCGACGTCGCGAGCCAGTGCATCGTGCGCGTCGCGTGCGTCGCGCTCGCGGGCGTGTCGCTCCCGCGATCGGCCTTGCGGATGACGGCCTCGAGATCGGCGAGCGAGAAGCGATCCGGGAGCGCGTCGAGGACGGCCGCCTCCACGTCGTCGAACGCGCGCAGCTCGACGAGCTTGCGTCGAAAGAGGGCCTTCTCGTAGGTCGGCGCGCGGCGCTGGGGGATCGTCGCGTAAGGGCTCGGTGCGTCCATCTCGACGTGCCCGTTCACGTCGATCACACCCGAGCGAAACTCGATGGACGAGATGTGGCCCTCTCCGATCGCGCG
This sequence comes from Byssovorax sp., assembly GCA_036500365.1. Taxonomy (GTDB): domain Bacteria; phylum Myxococcota_A; class Polyangia; order Polyangiales; family Polyangiaceae; genus DASYCF01. The sequence goes on along the minus strand of DASYCF010001046.1, from coordinate 3,541 downwards.
CAGGCTCATCACGAACCGATGCCGGCTCGGCGGCAGGTCGCCCTGGTCCGGCGCCGCCACCATCGACGGGTTCGTCAGGGCGGCGGCCTCGACGGAGTACTCGTGGGTGAAGTACGCACCGATCAGCGAACGACGCTCCCGGGAGAGCGCGTCGGCGTGATCGATCCGGCCGGCCACGCTCGCGAAGCTCGCCTCGAGCACGCCGTCGAGGTCGAGGTGCCGGGCCCCGAATCGGCGCCTGGTGTCGCTCAGCGTGGCCTCGACGACGGGCTCCGACATCGCCAGGATGCGCGCGACGAGGCGCGCCTCGTGCGTGCGCCCGTCCGCGGACCGGTTCTCGCCGGGGACGAACCGCTTCGAGATGACGCGCCGGGGGTCGGGGGAGAGGAACGCCGCCGTCCGCGTCACGTGGAGGGGCGGCATGTGAGCGCACTCTACGCTTGATTCGGCGAACGGAAGGGTGCTCGCGGCATCCCATTTGCATTTATTCCGTGGCGGCGCGGGCGCGCGTGCTTATGCTGCGCGTGCTGCCCCCGCGTCGCCCCTCCGCGACGCCCCGGTGCTGACCTCGAAGCCCCCGATTGCGCGGCTGCGACGCTGCTGCAGAAGGACGTGTGTCGAGATGTCGACCGACTACGCAGCTCATCGCGCCGCGACTCACCATCGTGACCACCCGTCACCCGAAGAGGAACCAAATGAAGCTCCGCCCGCTCCATGACCGAGTCGCCGTCCGCCGTGTGAAGGAAGAAGAGAAGACCAAGGGGGGCCTCTTCATCCCCGACACCGCGAAGGAGAAGCCCGTCGAGGCGGTCGTCCTCGCGGTCGGCAACGGAAAGATCCTCGAGGACGGCACCGTCCGGAAGCTCGACGTGAAGCCGGGCGACCGCGTGCTGTTCGGCAAATACTCCGGCACCGAAGTGAAGATCGACGGCGAAGACACGCTGATTCTCCGCGAGGAAGACCTCCTCGGCATCCTCGAGGCCTGAAGGAAGAACACATGTCAGCCAAAGAGATCATCTACCACGCGGCCGCTCGCAAGCTCATCCTCTCGGGCGTCAACGCCCTCGCCGACGCCGTGAAGGTCACGCTCGGTCCGAAGGGTCGCAACGTCGTCATCGAGCGCAGCTATGGCGCTCCGACGATCACCAAGGACGGCGTGACCGTCGCCAAGGAGATCGAGCTCGAGAACCGCTTCGAGAACATGGGCGCGCAGATGGTGCGCGAGGTGGCGTCGAAGACGAGCGACGTCGCGGGAGACGGCACGACGACGGCCACGGTGCTCGCGCAGGCCATCTACCGCGAAGGATCGAAGCTCGTCGCCGCTGGGCACAACCCGATGGATATCAAGCGCGGCATCGACAAGGCCGTCGAGGCCGTCGCCCTGCACCTGAAGTCGGCGTCGAAGTCCACGCGGGATCCGACCGAGATCGCGCAGGTCGGCACCATCAGCGCCAACGGCGACGCGGCCGTCGGCAAGCTCCTCGCCGACGCGATGGAGAAGGTCGGCAAGGAGGGCGTCATCACCGTCGAAGAGGCGAAGAGCGCCGACACGACCCTCGAGGTCGTCGAAGGCATGCAGTTCGATCGCGGGTACCTGTCGCCCTACTTCGTGACCGACGCCGAGGCCATGAAGTGCAACATGGAAGACGCGTACGTGCTCATCGCCGAGAAGAAGATCTCGAACATGAAGGACATCCTCCCCGTGCTCGAGGCCATCGCGAAGGCGCAGAAGCAGCTCCTCATCATCTCGGAGGACATCGACGGCGAGGCGCTCGCGACGCTCGTCGTGAACAAGCTGCGCGGCACGCTCCACTGCGGCGGCGTGAAGGCGCCCGGCTACGGCGATCGCCGGAAGGAGATGCTCAAGGACATCGCCATCCTCACGGACGGCAAGGTCATCGCCGAAGAGCTCGGCCTGAAGCTCGAGAACGTGACGCTCGCCGACCTCGGCCGCGTCAAGCGCGTCATCATCGACAAGGACACGACGACGCTCGTCGGCGGCGAGGGCGACAAAGAGAAGATCAAGGCGCGCGTGACGGAGATCCGCGCGCAGATCGAGGCCTCGACGAGCGACTACGACAAGGAGAAGCTCCAGGAGCGCCTCGCGAAGCTCGCGGGCGGCGTCGCCGTCGTCAAGGTCGGCGCGCCGACCGAGACCGAGATGAAGGAGAAGAAGGCCCGCGTCGAGGACGCGCTCCACGCGACCCGCGCGGCCGTCGAGGAGGGCATCGTCGCCGGCGGCGGCGTCGCGCTCATCCGCGCTCAGGGTCAGATCGCGAAGCTCGAGCTGAACGCCGCGGAGCGCATCGGCGCGAACATCATCCTGCGCGCCGTCGAGGAGCCGATCCGCCAGATCGCGTCGAACGCCGGCGAAGAGGGATCCATCGTCGTGCAGAGGGTGCGCGATGGCGAGGGCCCGTTCGGGTACAACGCCGCGACCAACGCGTACGGCGACCTCATCGCGATGGGCGTCATCGACCCGACGAAGGTCGTCCGCTCGGCGCTGCAGAACGCGGCGAGCGTCGCGGGCTTGATGCTCACGACCGAGGCGCTCATCGCCGAGCGCCCGAAGAAGGACGCTGCCGCGAGCGCGGCCGGCGGCCACCACGAGCACGACGAGGGCTACTGAGATGGAGAACGCGTTCGTCGACGGCCACGTGCGCGCGGCGCAGGGTGAGCTCGCGAGCCTCGAGAGCGCGCTCGACGCGGCGGCGGAGGCGGCCGGGCGCGGCGAGCCGACGACCGACGCCCTCGCGGGGGCGACGAAGAGCCTCCACGCAGCCAAGGCCAGCGTGGACCAGATCGGCAAGATGCTGACGACCGAGGCGGCAGACGCCGCGGACGTGCGCCCCTGTCCTGCATGCGGCAGGAGCGTCCGCGCCGCGGCGACCCTGTGCGGTCACTGCTGGACGAAGCTGCCGAGCTGAGGCGCCCCCGCGGAGGCGATGGACGGCCGCGCGTTCGAGCGATTGCTCCTCGTCGGTACCCGGGCCAAGTGTCGCCTCGATGAAGAGCGCGATCCTGGCGTCCGTCGTGTCAGCGGCGGTCCTCGCGATCGGCTGTGAGGAGCCAGCGCCGCCGCGCGCGCCTGTCGCGACGCCTGCGCGTGCCCCTCAGCCCGCGTCGCGCTGGCTCGAGGGCGGCGCGACCGTCGTGGGGCCGAGGGTGGCCGGTGGGACGTTGGTGCTCGTCGGCGGCAGGCGCGCCATCGTGGGGCTCCGCGGCGACCGCCCCCGCTTCGAGAGCGCGCCGACAACCGAACCCTTGCAGGAGATCGCGCTCGCGCCCAACGGGGCCTCCGTCGAGGTGGTGGGGCGCACGCAGAGCGCGCTCTACCGATTCCCCGATCCGCTCGGCGCGCCGCAGCTCATCGCGCGCGTCGACGGCGGCATCGTCCGGCTCGGCGCGGGCCCGGGAGTCGTGCTCGCGTGGCGCGCCGGCGACCCGCTGCCGCTCGCGTTCGACTTGCTGCAAGGGACGCCTCGCGCGGCGCCGGCGCCGGGAGGCGCGCTCGTGCTGGCGATGGTCTACGCCGACGCGC
>DASYCF010001045.1:0-11145 GCA_036500365.1 Byssovorax sp. | reverse complement strand
GTGAAGCCCTCCAACGTGCTGTTCGACGAGTTCGGCACGGCGCGCCTCGCCGACTTCGGCGCCGCGCACCTCGGCGATCTGTCGATCACGGCGACCGCGGGCGCCATCGGAACGTTCGCGTACATGTCACCCGAGCAGCGGCTCGGCAGGCCCGCGACGCTCGCGAGCGATCTCTACGCGACCGGCGTGCTGCTCGGCGAGCTGCTGACCGGCGACCCCGTCGCGCCGGCCGTCGGCGAGCACCTCGCCGTGCCGCTCGAGACCTTCGACGACGAGCTCGGCGACGCGCACGACGCGATCGTCGCGGCGCTCGTCCAGGAGGATCCGAAGAGGCGGCCGCCCGACGCGTTCGCCGCGCGCAGGCTGCTCGGCTCGATCAAGTGGCCCGAGCGCACGAGCCCGCGTCCGCCGCGCGCGTCCGCCAGCGCGCCGCCGCGCGCGAGCGAGCGCCCCACCGGCGATGATCGCCTCGGTCCTTCGCTCGACGTGGGCGATGGCCGCGACACGACGGGGCGCGTCCACGACGCGTGGCTCGCGCGCGACGTGCTCGTGGTCGCCCTCGACGAGGCAGAGGCCGCGCGGGTCCGCGCGTTCGCGCGCGCGGGTCATCCGTCGCTGCCGACCGTGCTGCGCGTCGACCCCGGCGCGAGCGCGGCGTGGATCGGGTTGCCGCGGGGGCGCGCGCTCGCCGACGCGCCGCGCGGCCTCTCGCCCGGCCAGGTCGCGCGTCTGCGCGAGGCGATCGAGGCGCTCCACGCGGCGTCGGGAGCGCACGGCCGCATCGACGCCGAGCACCTCTACGAGCACGACGGCGACGTCACGCTCGCGTTCCCGCGCGGCCCCGTAGCAGACGGCGACCTCGCCGCCGCCGACCGCGCGGCGCTCGACGCTCTCGAGCCGGGCTGAGCACGGGCGTCGCGCGAGTCGGCTCGGCGTGGTCCGGAGGGCCGCACCAACACGCCACACGCAGAGCCCCGCGCTGAGGCGGCGTCGCACCACGTTCGCGCGAATGGCCCCGCAAACGGCGAGAAATCGCGGTGACCCCAGGCGGCAAGGGCCTTGCTGTGTCTGTCGGAGAGCCTGCGCACTGCGCGGCAAGAAAAGGAACGGAAGGAAAGCCATCATGAAGACCCTCGCATCGAATGTCATGCTCGTCGCCGTCGTGTCCGCCATGGGTATCGGCGTCGGCGGATGCACCGTGCGCGACGAAGTGCGCCCCGTTCACCCCGTCGTCCGCGAGCGCGTGGTCACTCCCGTCGTGAGGGAGAAGGTCGTCGTCCCCGCGCCGGTGGTCCGCGAGCGCGTCGTCGTGCCGTGAGCCGCCGCGCGTCAGCGGCGCGGGCGGGCGGTGAAGCCCTGCGCGCCGCCCGCGATGTCACCTTCGGCGAACGTGGCCAGGCCGTGCCCGAGCTCGTTTTGCATCGCGGCCTCGAACGTCAGATCGCCTTGCTCGTAGGCGCTCTTGCGGTCGTGCCGCATGCACGCAGGTGGATGCGCCGCGATCACGCGCGCGAGCGCCTCGGCCTCGGCGCGCGCGGCGCCCTTCGGCACGACGCGGTTCACGAGGCCCATCGCCAGGGCCTCGGCGGCGTCGACCGCGCGCCCGGTCAAGATCAGGTCGAGCGCGCGGCCGAGGCCGATGACGCGCGGCAAGCGCACCGTGCCGCCGTCGATGAGCGGCACGCCCCAGCGGCGGCAGAACACGCCGAGCGTCGCGTCCTCCTCGGCGACGCGCAGGTCACAGAAGAGCGCGAGCTCGAGCCCACCGGCGACGGCGAAGCCCGCGATCGCCGCGATGACCGGCTTCGAAAGCAGCATCCGCGTCGGTCCCATCGGCCCGTCGCCGCCGGGCTCTACGCGGTTCGGCGCGCCGCCCGCGATCGCCTTCAAATCCGCGCCCGCGCAGAACGTCCCGCCGTCGCCCCACAAGACGGCGACGTGCGCGGCGTCGTCGGCGTCGAACGCGCGAAGCGCGTCGGCGAGGGCGTCGGCCGTCGCGCGGTCGACGGCGTTCTTCACCTCCGGCCGATCGAGGATGATCGTCGAGATGGCCCCCGATTTTTCGGTGCGAACGCTCACGGGCACGGCACCGAGCTCACGGCGCCGCAGCTGAAGTCCGCCGACGCGGGCGTGGTGCCGAGCGTCTTGTCCGCGTCGCCGCGCGAGGCGCCGTCGAAGTTGTCGAACATCATCGCCGCGAAGCTCGACTGCGAGCGCTGGTCGAGTCGGACCCGGCGCACGCGACGGCGAGCCACGGGACCGCGACGGCGAAGAGGTGAAGTCGCGCGCTCATCGACAGAACTGGACCCAGAGCGAGTTCGCGAAGTCGGAGACGCACGTGCCGAGCTGACAGCTGCCGCCCGTGCACGTGTCGCCTTCCGTGCACGCCTCGCCGCCCTTCTTGGGAGCCACGCACGCGCCGCCGACGCAGCCCTGCGGGGCGTCGCACGACCCGGTGCCGTGGCACGGATCGCCGACCTGCGTTCCCGTGGTGCAATAGCCGAACGTCGCGTCTTGGATGTTCGCGTCGCAGAAGGCTCCGGCGGCGCAGGGGAGCTCGGTATCGCTGTTGCACTCGACGCCGCCGGCCTGCGGTTGGCAGCAGAGGGCGCCGACGGCGAGCCCTGCCGTGCACGTGCCCGTCGCGCTGCACGTCAGCGCGGCGTCGACGTTGCAGGTGTCGAACGTCGCGTCGCAGTCGTCGCCGAGGTCGGCGACCCGGAAGGCGAGCGTGGAGCACGTGCTGGCGACGCACGCGTTCACCGCCCCGGCACCTTGCGCCGGCGCGCAATCACCCGCGTGGACGCAGCGGGCGCCGAGGGGGTCATGGCCGGCGTACACGGACTGGCAAGCGACGAGCGTGTCGATCGACGCCTGCGCCGCTGCCGCGTAGCTGAGCGGGCACGCGGAGACGGCCGCCGCCGCCGCCTCGACGCATTTCGCGGCAGCCTGCGGATCGACGGCGCTGCCCGAGAGCGGGACGGGAAAGGCCGGCACGTCGAGGGCGCCGAACGCGAAGTCGATCGCGCCGAACTGCGACGACACGGCGGCGACGCACGTGGCCTGCGTGACGTCTTGTCCCACGTCATGGCAGCAAGGGACGATGTTCGCGCAGACGGCCGTCGCGTAGAGGGTCCGGAGCGCGTCGACGTCGGTCGCGCCGCCGCCCTCACCGCCGGAGCCGCCGCCAGCCGCGCTGCTCGTCTGCGCGTCGCTCGAGCCGCACGCCGCGGGCAATGTCAGGAGCCCAATCGACGAGATTGCGACGATGGCTGCGTAGCGAAGCATGCTCACCCTCCTCGATCGCGCTCGCCGACCCGAGCGCGAGGCGCGTCCGACCCGGCGCACGCAGGAGGCGTCGTTATCGGTGCGCCCCCCTCGCGCGTCAACGAGCGGCGAACACGCGGACGAACGAGCGGGGCGCGCGGCGCTTGCGCGTGCAGCGCGTCTCGGCGCTCATGTAACACACGGTGAAGGCGCGGCGCGCGCGGCCCGTCGTGTTGAGGCCGCTGCGGTGCCAGAGGTAGTTGTGGACGAGGATCGCCTCGCCGGCGCGCGCGGGCAGCGCGATCGCGCGCGCCTCCGCGTCGGCCTTCGCGGCGACGTCGACGGGCACCATGCCGCCGAGGTGCGTCGCGCGCGCGCCGTGCGTGCCGGGGACGAGCTCGACGCACCCCGCCTCTCGCGGCGCGTCGTCGAGCGCGGTCCAGATCTGCAGCGACGGGTCGCGGTCGAGGCCCCAGAAGACGCCTGCGTCCTGGTGCCAAGGGAGGCGCGTGCCGCCGCTCGCGGGCTTGTTGAAGAGCACGGCGCGGTAGATGGCGACCTCACCGCCGACGTGTGCGCGCGCGACGCGTTCGAAGAGCGCGTTCTCGATCCACGCGAGGAACAGCGGATCGCGCTCGAGCTTCTCGACCTTGCGGTAGTCGAGCGACGGGCCCTCGTAGCCGCGGCCGAACGTGAGGTCGTCGTAGCTGCCCGACTCGGTGTCCTTCTGGAAGAAGAGGCCCTCGTGCACGACGCGGCCCATCATCACGTCGTCGGCGCGGGCGCGGAGGAGCTCGAGCCCGTCGTCCGTCACGACGCGGCCGAGGCGCGCGTAGCCGTGCTCGCGGTACGTCGCCAGCGCGGCGCCGACGTCGATCGCCGCCGCGTCCGGCAACAAGAGCGCGGCGCCCCGTTCCACGTCCGTCACGGCCGCGCCGTCAGATGCCGTACGCGCGGAGCTTCTTGTGCAGGCCCTCGCGCGTGATGCCGAGCGACTTCGCCGCGTTCGTCTTGTTGTTGTTGTGCTGGCGGAGCGTCTCGATGAGGAAGAACTTCTCGACCGAGTCCATCGTCTCCTTCAGCGTGCCCTTGGTGACGGCGGCGCGGCCGACGAGGCCCTCGACCTGGCGGATGCGCGGCGAGAGCAGCTCCGGCGTCGCGAACGAGCCGGGCTCGACCTGGATGACGAGGCGCTGCACCTCGTTCTGGAGCTCGCGCACGTTGCCCGGCCAGTCGTAGGCCATCATCAGCTCCATCGCCTGCTGCGTGAAGCCGGCGGTCGGCTTGCCGATCTCGTCGGTGTAGCGCTCGAGGAAATGCCCCGCGATGAGCGGGATGTCCTCGCGACGCTCGCGGAGCGGCGGCAGGCGCAGCGGGAACACCTTGAGGCGATAGTAGAGATCCTCGCGGAAGCGACCCTTCGCGACCTCGTCCTCGAGGTTCCGGTTCGTCGCCGCGACGATGCGCACGTTCACGTGCTTCGGGGTCGTGCCGCCGACGGGCCGGATCTCGCCCTCCTGCAGCGCGCGCAGGAGCTTCGACTGCAGCGACATCGGCGTCTCGGTGATCTCGTCGAGGAAGAGCGTGCCGCCGTCGGCGATTTCGAAGAGGCCCTTCTTCTCCTCCGTCGCGCCGGTGAACGAGCCCTTCTTGTGGCCGAAGAGCTCGCTCTCGAGCAGGCTCTCGGCGAGCGCCGCGCAGTTCTGCGCGACGAAGAGCTTGTCGCGGCGCCGAGATCGGTAGTGCACGGCGGCGGCGATGAGCTCCTTCCCGGTGCCCGTCTCGCCCTCGATCAGCACGGTGACGCGCGTGTCGACCACCTTGTCGAGGTGCGCGATCACGCGGTGCATCGCGTCGCTCTTGCCGATGATGGTGACCTCGCGGCCGCCGCCGCGGCGCTTCTCTTCGCGGCCCTTGAGGAAGTTGTTCTCCTTCTGGAGGCGCTCTTCGGCCGAGACGAGGCGCTTGATGAGGCGCGCGTTCGCGACGGCGAGCGAGGCGTTCGAGGCGAGCACGAGCAGGAGCTCGACGTCGGCGCCGTTCAGCATCTTGGGCGCGCTGCGGTTGTCCGCCTGGAGCACGCCGATGATGTCCTCGCCGCGCCAGAGCGGGACGCCGATCGTGCTGCGGATCGAGGCGCCCATGATCGACTCGGAGTCGCCGACGTCGGAGCCGGCGTCGGCGGCGAGCACGGCGGCGCGCTCCTTCACGACGCGCCGGTAGATGCTGCGCGCGATGGGCACCGGGCCGCCCGGCGGGCCGGGCTCGCCGCTCGGCAGGCGCACGCGCGTCATCACCGGGACGAAGCCCTTCGTGCCGCCGGCGTCTGCGCCGTCGTCGTCGCGCAGGACGATCGTCACGTGCGTCGCGTTCTTCACCAGCGCGAGCACCGCGTCCGCGACCTGGATCAGCACGAGGTCGAGATCCTGCGCGCCGCCGATGCGCTTCTGCGCGGCGTAGAGCGCGCCGAGGAGGCCGGGGTCGCGCTCGATCTTCTCGACGGCGGGCGCGATCTCGTCGAGCCGGCGCATCGAGATGACGTGCGCCTCGTCGCCGTCCGACGTGACGCTCACGCGCATCGCGGTCACGCCGTCGCCGGTGCCGAGCTCGATGACGTCGCCCGTCTCGAGCTCGACCTCGCCGTCGTCGGCGGTGACGCGCAGCCGCTCGGCGCCGCGTACGCGTGTGGTGCCGTTCGTCGAGCGGAGATCGATCAGCGTGACGCGACCGTCGCCGACGACGAGCTTCGCGTGCTCGCCCGACACGTGCGTGTCCTCGAGCACGACGTCGTTCGACGGCGCGCGCCCGATCGTCGCGACGTCGGTCGCGAGCTCGAACGTCCGCCCGGCGGAGAGACCCTGTGTGACCTCGAGGACGAGCATGCGCGGTTCCCGAGGGCGGACGTGAGCGACGCTTACTGCGCGCGCGCGTTCAGCCGGTAGATGACGCGCCGGTAGTCCGGGTCCGACGCCGTCTTGTTGCCGTCCTTCGAAGCCTCGTTGGCGTCGACGAGCTTCTGCAGCGAGTCGGCGATCGCCTTGTCGCCCTTCGGCGAGAGGAACTCGACGGCGAACACGGCGACGCCGCGCACGACGGTGTTCGAAGCCTTCGGCAGCGCGGAGACGACCTGCGCGCGCACCTCGGGCTTGCCGAGCACGCCGATCATGTACGCCGCCTTGACGCCGATGAACTGCGTGTCCTGCGCGTTCGCCTTCGAGTCGGAGATCTTGCCGATGTAGCACTCGATCTTGTCGCCGCACTCGGTGAGGAGATCCTTCGTGAGCTTGATCTCCTTCTCGAAGCCCTTGCCCACGGTCGTCGGCTTGCCCTCCGCCGTGCCCTTGATGTTCGCGAGCTCGTCGATCTGGTCGACCTGGTTCGCCTTCATCACCTTGAGCATCGCCTGGAGCGACGCCTCGCGGATCGGCTCGAGGTCCGAGTCCTCGCCCTTCATGTTCTTGGCCGTCTTCACGTACCAGGGCACGAGCTCCGAATCGAAGAAGTAGGTGCTCGCGTCGAGCATCGACTCGCGGGCGCCCGCGCCCTCGATGTTCGCCGACGGGCTCGTCTTCTCGTAGGCGTCTTTGAACGCGGTCTCGACGGCCTCGCTCTTCGGGAGCTTCGGGAGCTCGCGCGCGACGGTCGCCTTCGTCCCCTCGTCCATCTTCGTGTTCATCGCGTCGAGGAGCGGCGCGGTGCACTCCTCGCGGCCGATCATCGAGAGCACCGCCGCGGCGACGCCGATGTACGCGTTCTCGGCGGTCTTCTTCGCGGCGTCGTTCGCCTTGTCGCCGAGCTCCTTCAGCGACTCGACCTTCGAGTAGTTCACGAGGTCCTGGTCTTCGCCCTTGAGCAGCGCGACCGTCGGCGCGACGCTCGGCTTGCCGATCTTCACGAGCGCGTTCACGGCGGTGACGCTCGTGCCCGCGGCGCGCTTCGACGGCGAGAGGACGAGCTTGAGGAGCGGCTTGATCGCCTCCGGCGCCTTCATGTCGCCGAGGATCTCGGCCGAGACGATCTGCCAGAACGCCTCGTCCGTCATCGCCATCTTGTTCTTCGTGTCGACGGGGTGCGCGAGCCGATCGAGGAGGCCCTGCTTCCACGACGGGTCCTGCAAGGCGATCATCGCGTCGTTCACGTCGCGGTAGATGAGGCCGCCGCCCTTCGGGTCGGACGCCTTCACCTTGGTGAACACCTCGAACAGCGGCGCCGCGGCGCTCTTCAGCTTCATCGCGCCGACCGCGCGGCACGTCCAGCGGACGTCCTCGTCCGTCGAGCCGGGCTTGTAGTCCTTGAGCGCCTTGACGAGGCACGCCTCGGCGCGCGGATCGCGCGTGTCGGACAGGAACTTGATGAGCTTCGAGTTCGTGCGCTCGTCGAGATCGCCCGCGACGCAGGCCTGCGTCATCGGCGCGACGATCATGTCGAGGAGCGGCTTCACCGTCGGGCCGTTCCGGTCCTTGTTGTCGCGGGTCATCGCGTCTTCGAAGAACTGGATGAGGCGGCTCACCGACGCGGCGCGCGTGGACGGGTCGCTGAGGCGCTTCACGTGCGTCTCCGGCTCGTTCTCGTCGGCGCAGCCCACGACGAGGCTCCCGAGGGCGAGCGACGCGGCGGCCGTCGCGGCCGTCCCGAGGAGCAACGAATGCAACAGCGGAGCGATGCGGCGAGCGGTGCGGAACATTCCGTGTGCCTCCGGGAGCGTGGGCGATCTCGCGCGCAGCGGCGCGCGGTGGGCAGTCGAAGCCGGCGCGAACGCTATTCGTCACCAAAGGCCCTGTCAAACGCCCCGGCGGCGGCTCAGGGCGCGCGCCGCGGGAGGCCTACTGCGCGCGCGCCTGCAGGCGATCGACGACGAGGCCGAAGATCGCGGGGTCGGCGATGCGGGCCGGATCGCCCGAGGTCGCGCCTGCGTCGGAGACGCGCTGAAGAGCGCCGGCGACCGCGGGATCGCCCGTCGGCGACAGCTCGTCGATGACCAGGCCCGCCACGAACCGCGCGGCTGGGCTCGTCACGCTCGGCAGGGCGGCCAGGATCTTCGGGCGGACGTCGGGCGCGCCGAGCACGCCAAGTACGCCGACCATGTGCGCGCTCTTCAGGCCGACGAACTGCGTCGCGCCCCCTTGCGAGCCGGGACGCCGACGTGCGCGGCCTGCCTCCTCCGGGCGCCGGTCGGCGCGTCGCCGAGCGCAGCGGCCTTCGCGCTCGCGACCAGCTCGGCGTCTTCGCTCCGCAAGAGCGCGATCGTCGGCGCGACCGACGGCTCTCCGATTCGCACGAGCGCGCGGAGGGCGGCGGTGTCCGCGTCCACCTTCGCGGGGTCGACGAGGACACCGAGGAGCGGCCGCACGGCCTCCGGCGCTCGCATGACGCCGAGGAGCTCGGCCGCCGTGATCTGCCAAAACGCCTCGTCCGCGCGGCTTGCGCGGTCGTGCGCGCAGCGCCGAGGGGCTCGCAACGCGGCGGGGTCAGGGCTCCTTGCGGCAGCCCTTCATGTGCGCGGTGAGGACCTCGGTCGGGATGGCGACCTCGGCGCGGAGGCGGCCCTCGCCGTAGGGCCGCACGCGCGACGCGTCGAGGAGCTGCACCATGTCGTCGCGGCCCTCGTTCTTCGCCTGCAGGCGGCCGACGGCCATCGCGGCGCCGATCGATTTGCCGAGGTCCTCGATCTTCTTCGCGTCGGCGCCCTCGACGTCCGCGACGAGCAGCACGTCGTCGCTCGCGTCGGCGTGGACGGTCGCTCGCGTGGTCACGTCGCGCGCGCGATCCGCGAGATCCTCCGGCACGACGCGCGCGATCGCGGCGGGGCCGAGCACGCCGTAGATCTCGCCGTACGCCTCGCTCTCGTCGATCGCGAGCTTGCCGGCGCCGCCCGCGTCGAGCCGATCGAGCGCGCGCTCGACGGTGGCGCCGTCGTCCGAGGCGAGCACGAGGCTCTTCTGCCACACGGCCGCGAACATGGGCTGGCCCTCTTCGCGCGTGATCTCGTAGACCGTCGTGCCGTCGTGATCGTGCGTCGTCGCGTCGGCGCCGACGCGATCGCGACCCGCGACAGCGGAGTCGCGGCGATGGATCTCGGCGGCGACGACCTTGGAGAAGTCGACCTTGTCGAGCTCGCCCTCGAGGACGAACAGGCCGTGCCCGTCGGTCGACTTCGAGAAGGCGACGCGGTCGGCGACGTCGAGCCAGCGCTTGCCGTCGGCGCCCTCGATCTTGCGGTTCACGCGCGCGCGCTCGTCGGCGCCCATGCAGCCGAGGAAGGCCTGGCCGACCTTCGCGTGCAGGATGGCTCCCGCCTCGAACACGAGGGCCGACTCGTTCACGGGATCGAGCGCGACGAGGAGCGGATCGTGGGCGACGGCGCGCGCGGCGACCGGCGCTTGGTCCTGCGTCGCGGCGACGGTCTTCGGCGCGAGCGTGCGGCGGCCCGCCTCCTTCGCCTGCTGGGTCGCGCTGGCCTCCCTCGGGAAGGCGACGTGCGTGCGCGGCGCCCGCTGGCCCGCGTCGCCCGCGGTCATGAGGTAGCCGCCGCCGCCGATGAGCGCGCCCGCTCCGAGGAGCCAAAGAAGTCCACGCATCAGAAATCCTTCCTTTCGAACTGCCACATCCCGATCGCGAGGCAGCCGAGGCCGAAGGCCGCGAGCCCCACGAGCGAACGAACCAAGAGGACCACGTCGACGGGGTGCGACGACGCGAGATCGGCCGACGCGTTCGCGAGGTGCGAGACGCGCGGCAAAAAGGCCGTGACGGCGAGGAACGCCGAGCGCGACAGCCCCTCGTCGAAGAGCGGCGCGAGATCGTCGCGGCGGCCCGCCACGATGCCGGCGACGAGCAGCGCGCCGCCGATCGCGCCCGAGAGCGCGGCGCTCCGCACGAAGAGGGCGCTCGTGAGCATCGCGCCGTACAGGGTGGAGAAGGTCGCGCTCGCGAGCAAGGCCGCCAGGATCGGGCGCGCCGTCCACACGCCGGACTTGAACGAAACGAGCAGCGTGAACGCGCCCGCCCCGTACAGCGCGCCGACGACGCTGAGCGTCAAGACGCCGAGGTACGTCCCCGCGAGGAGCTCGGTCCGCCGGATGGGCAGCGCGAGCAGGTGCTCGATGCGCCCGGGCGACAAGAGGTCGGGCCCGAAGTCGGAGCACGCGAGCACGCCGAAGACGAGGCCGCCGTAGAAGATGACGTACGCGAGCGCTTCGAAGACGTGCTGCATCACGCCCTCGGCCGAGCGGATGTCGTGGTTCACGACCGTGCCGAAGAGGCGCGTCGCGGCGAGCGCGCCGTCGACCACCTCCATGCGGAGGGCGAGGCCGAGGACGACGACGATCGCCGTGATCGCGATCCCGAGCGCGAGGAACCAGCGGCGCGCGGCGGCCTCGCGGAGGAGATCGAGCGCGATGGCGAGCGTCGCCTTCGGGCTCATGAGGCCGCGCGCTCCGGCTCGGCGGTCGCGGCGTCGCCGCCCTGCGCGTCGGCGAGCATCTCCTCGAGGTCGCGCGCGTCGCGGCGCAGGTCGACGAGCATCGCGCCGGCCCGCCGCGCGGCGTCGAGCTTCTCGTTGAGGGCCGCCGCGTCGCCCGCGCGCACGCGAAAGAGGGCGGGATCATCGGTCGCCGCGAAGCCCGCCGCCGTGATCGCAGAGGCGGGCGCGGGCGCGGCGAACCGGCATCGGTACGCGTCGGCGTCGCCCGAGAGCTCGGCGAGCGGCCCCTCGAGCACGAGCTTGCCCTTCGCGAGGATGCCGACGCGATCGCAGATGCGCTCCGTCTCCGAGAGCAGGTGCGAGTTCAGGAACACGGTGGCGCCGCGCGCGCGCTCCTCGGCCAGGATCGCGCGGATCTCGGCGCGGCCGAGCGGATCGACGCCGTCGGTCGGCTCGTC
>DASYCF010001044.1:0-1542 GCA_036500365.1 Byssovorax sp. | reverse complement strand
GCTCGTGGGGGAGGCGCCGGCGGCCTATCGCGACCTCGGTGAGGTGCTCGACGACCAGGTGGACCTCGTCGCGCGTCGGGTCCGACTCGAGCCCATCGCCGTGCTGAAGGGTTGAATGGTCACGTCGCGGGCGCGTCGGCGTCGCCCTCGTGGCGTCGTGATGCCGCCGATGGATCGCAATCGCATGATTGACGCGCTCTTCGCCGGCTGCGTGCACCTCGGCGCGTGATCTCCGCTGGCCTGCAAAGTCGTGCTATTCACGCGAGATGGTGGTGACGCCGAAGCCGCGCAAGGGGATCGGCGGGGCGCCGCCGACGCCCCCGCCGCGCGCCCCGGGGATGTTCCCCACCGATACCGCGCTGTCGAGCTCGTTGCCGCCGCCGCATAGCTCGAGCGCGCCGCCGCCGCGTATGCAGCTCCCGCCGCGGGACGCGGCGCGGCTGCCGCGCGAGGCGCGGGACGGAGGCCCGCTGGGGCCCGCGGCGGAGCGGGCCTACCGCCGCCTCGGCGCGCGCATCCTCGAGCAGCAGCGCAAGCGCGTGACGATGCCCATCGTCACGGTCCGCGTGCAAGACGTGCCGCAGCTCGCCCTCGACTGCGACGATCGCCTGCGACGCGGCGAGCGTATGAGCGCGATCCAGGCGCTGGCGCGGCTCGGCTTCGTGCGGCTCTCGCTCGTGGAGGATCTGCGCGACGCCGCCCTCGCGGCGCTCTACGTGTTCAACAAGGTGGGAGACGCGGAGCCCGTCGTCGACCCGTCGTCGCACGACACGGCGGCGCGTCGCGCGCGCGAGGCGGCGGCGTCGCGCGAGGCGTCGGACGGGTCACGCGCGGCGGTCGACGCGAGCGCGCTCACGACCGCGCTCCGGCAGGAGGCGAGCGACGTGCGCAAGCGCATGCGGACCGTCGTCGAGGGCGCGCTGCGCGACCCCGCCGACCGCGAGCTCCTGCGTCAGTTCCGCAGCGGCGCAGGCGACCTGGCGCTCGCGAACGATCTGCTCGCGTACGCGAAGCTCTACGCCGATCGCCGCGCGGACCTCGCGCGCGCAGGGGACTTCCTCGTCGGTGACGAGACGCTCGCGCGCCGCCTCGCGATCGAGGTGCGGCGCCAGGCCCGCTCGAGCGAGCGCACCGACACGTGGACGGCGCTTCGACCGGGCGCGATCGCCCTCGTGCTCGAGCACTACGAGGAGGCCGCGCGCGTGGGCCGCTTCCTCGACCGCGACGACGCGTGCGCGATGTACCCGACGCTCGTCGCCGCGCCGCTTCGGCGCTGAGATCGCCCGCCAGGGCACGCGCCTCGTGTCCGCGTCGCCACGCGCGCGCCCGGCCTCGTAGCCACGCTCTTGCGGCATTTCCACGTCGAGCGTCGTTGGCCCCGCCCTTGCTGAAGCGCCTGGTCGCCGCGCGCGAGAGGCGACGCAACGTGACGAGGCCGGACGCTCCGGTGACGTCCTGCGTCGCGCGCCGGCCCGCCGCCCGCGGGCCGTCGCCGTGTCATCGGGTCCGCGCGGCGAAGGGGCACCGTCATGCCTTCCTCGC
>DASYCF010001043.1:0-1689 GCA_036500365.1 Byssovorax sp. | reverse complement strand
CTGCGAGACCGACGGCACGCACGTCTGCGTACCGCCTGCGCCGCCCGGCTGGTCGGGCCCCGCGGTCATCGACGTCGAGGCGACGTCGGGCATGCTCGCCGGCTGCCCGGGCGACTTCCCGACGGGGCAGCAGGTGATGTTCGGCGACCTCACCGCGGATCCAGCGGACTGCACGTGCACGTGCCCTGGCGTCAGCGGCATCCAGTGCACGACCGCGACGAACATCTGCGGCTTCGGGAGCGCCAACATCTGCAATGTCGCGACCTGCCTCACGTCACAGGCCACGATCCCGCCGGGCAGCTGCATCTCGAACCCGGGCCTCACCGCGGTGTACGAGCGCGCGTCCGACCCCCCGCCGACGAACATGGGCTCGTGCGAGGCCCCGATGGCCACGTCCGACGTCCCGGCGGCGTCCTGGGGGGCCGCCGTGCAGGCGTGCGGCGGCGCGTCGACGACGCACCAAGGCTGCGGCGTCGGCGACGTGTGCGCGCCCGGCGCGTTCGCCCCGTTCGGCACGATGTGCATCTCAGCGCCGGGCGACCAGGCGTGCCCGAACACGTATTTCGCCGACAAGCGCAGCTATTACAACAACTTCCAGGACACGCGCGCGTGCAGCGACTGCACGTGCTCGAACCCGGTTTCGCACTGCGGGGGCAGCGTCAACATCACGCAAGGATGCGGGGTGCTGGTCATCTTCGACGGCTCCTTTGCCACCGGCACGTGCGAGGCGCAGAGCAGCTGCAACGGGTGTTCGAGCGGCACGAGCCTCTCCTACTTCCCCAGCCCGAGCGGCACCTGCACGGCGAACGGCGGTCAAGCCGAGGGCGCCGCGACGCCGACGGGCGGCGTCACCTTCTGCTGCCACTGATGCGCGAGCGTCAGCGCTTCGACCAGCGGTCGCGGAGGACGGGGAGGGCGGTCTCCGACATCTGCATCAAGTGGGACATGTGGTCTTCGGGGCCGTCGCCCTTGTAGCCGCGTACGATGAGGTCGCCCTTCGTCGCCTGCGTCTTCGGCGTGAGGCGCCTCACCTTGTCCTTCGGCAAGACGCCGATGAGCGAGGTGAGCACGGGCATCGTCGGCGTCTCCTCGTTCGGCGTGCGCGAGACGCCGACCTCCCTCAAGATCGCGTCGAGCGTCGGGCCCGTGCCGGCGTAGAGCACGGGGTCGATCTCGCTGTGCGTCGCGAAGAAGAGCTTCTTGCCCTCGACGGCGAGCTTCGCGAACTCGATGAACGGCTGGATCTTGATGATCTCGAGGCTGTGCCCGTCGAGCGCGAAGCCGCAGTGGAGCGCGTCGAGCAGGTAGATCGCGTCGACCTTGGCGAACACGTCGGGCTGCGCGAGCGCCTTCTCGGCGCCGCCGTAGCCCGCGCTCCACGCGCCGAGCGCGAGCCTCCGGAGGTGCGGGTGCACGAGCCCGCGCTTCTCCATGGTCGTCTTCACGCGCTCGAGCACCTCGGGGATCAGGCCGACGTTCGAGAAGCGGTCCTCGTAGACGCCGCTGCCGACGCCGAGGTTGAAGATGACGACGACGGTGTCGACCTTCGCCGCGCCGAACGACTCCTCGACGAGGTCGGTGTTGCCGTTGAAATGCAGCACGAGGTCGTACGCGCCGTCCTGCGAATGGAACGCGGGTGGGATGAAGAGCAAGCCGCCGGCGAGCGGGCTTCGACCGACCTTGTTGAAA
>DASYCF010001042.1:0-4477 GCA_036500365.1 Byssovorax sp. | reverse complement strand
CCGCCGCCGACGTCGAGCACGTCGCCGAGGTTCATGAGGCCGACGAAGCCGCGCGCGAGCGCCTCCCAGGTGCGGCCCGGCGTGTAGTGCCGCTCCATCTGCCCCGCGAGCGCGTCGAGGCCGGCCGCCTTCGCCCGCGCGGTGAGCACGGCGGCGCAGCGCTCGCGGTCCGCGGCGAGCACCGGATCGTCGACCTCGGCGGCGACGAACTCCCACGCCCTCCGCGCAGCCGCCGGCATCGCCGCCGCGTTGAGGGCGTAGAACGTCGACGCGCCCGCCCGCCGATCGCGCACGACGCCGGCCTCGCGCAGGCGCCCGAGGTGCGTGGACACGCGCGACTGGCCGAGGTCGAGGATGGTCACGAGCTCGGCGACGGACAGCTCGTCGCTCGCGAGGAGCGACAGGAGCCGCACGCGCGTCGCCTCGCCGACGAGCTGCAGGAGATCGACCGTGTGCTCGAGCTGCGTGCCCATCCGTGACTTCTCACCCATCCGGTCATCGCGTTCTTGACCGTCGAATCATCCGATTATGTTGATTGGCAGATGTTTGCCACGCGACGCGCGGCGCGTCAAGCGGCGACGTCGCGCAGGGCGCGCGCGGCGACGATCCATTTCTGCGTGTCGGGGTCCATGTCCGCGACGATCCGGCCCGACGTGTCGAAGCGGGCGATCCGGCGCGCGCGGCGTCGCGCGTCGCCCGCCGCGCGGCCTTCGCTCCGCGGCGTCACGTGGCCACGGTCGAGCGCGGGACCAAGCGGTCGAGCGCGCGCCGGCAAGCGCTCGACGACGACGCCGCGTCGATGCGCGTCGCGAGGTCGAGCAGCAGGTCGAGGCTCGCCGCCGGCATGAGACCCGCGGCGGCGCGAAGGTCCTCCCACACCTCGGCGGGCTCGCGACGCGGAGCGTCGGCGTCGCGCCATGCCCCGACCCCTGCCCTCACGGGCAAGCGCTCTGACACGGACGCGGCGTCACGCGGGTCGAGGCCCTGCGCGATCACGCCGAGGGCGACGTCGAGAGCCTCCGCGGCGCGCGGCGTCGTCACGACGCAATGGTGCTCCACGTCGCGGAGCAGCGCGCCATA
Organism: Byssovorax sp.; assembly: GCA_036500365.1. Taxonomy (GTDB): domain Bacteria; phylum Myxococcota_A; class Polyangia; order Polyangiales; family Polyangiaceae; genus DASYCF01. Next base: position 3,397 of record DASYCF010001042.1, on the reverse strand, counting down.
CAACACCTCGCGGGCGTCGTGCGCGTGCTCGCCCGGGCGCGTCGCGCCCTCCGGCTTGAGGCGCGACGGCTGCGTGAGCTGCGCCTCGACGACGCCGCGGATCTCCTCCACGTCCACGGCGCGATCGAGCACCAGGTCGTCGAGCGTGACGATGCCGACGGGGCGGCCGTGCTCGAGGATCGGGACGCGCCGGCAGGCGCCCTGTCGCATGGCGCAGAGGACGTCGGCGACGCTGGCGTCGACGGGGCACGTGACGACGATCCCGCTGACGAGCGCGCCGAGCTCGGTCGTCGCCGCGTCACCGGCGGCGGCGTGGAGGGCGATGTCTCGGTCCGTGACGACGCCCACGAGGTCGTGCCCGTCGACGACGAGCACGGCGCCGACGTGGTTGTCGATCAGGGCGTGCGCGGCCTCGACGAGCGTGGCCGTGCGGCGCAGGACGACGAGGCGTGAGCGATGGAAGACGGCTGCGGGCATGACGGCTCCGGGCGCGCGGCGCCCCTCAACCGAGGGCGTCGCGCAGTAGGCGGCGCTTCACCACCTCGACGAACCCGAGGTAGGTGACGACCGCGACCAGGACGAAGGCGAAGAACGACAGCGGCGGCGCCGAGAACCCGAGCGCGCGTCCGATCGGCGTGAACGGCAGCGCGACGCCGACCGCGACGACGCCGAAGCACGCGGCGATCAGCGCGCGGCTCGGGCGGCCTCGGACGACGCTGCCGCTCGTGCGGATGACGAAGACGACCAAGGTCTGCGTCGCGAGCGACTCGATGAACCAGCCCGTGTGGAAGGCGGCCTCGCCCGCGTGGAAGACGCGGAGCATCACGTAGAAGGTGAGGAGATCGTAGATCGAGCTGATCGGCCCGATGATCAGCATGAACCGACGGATGACGTCGATGTCCCAGCGGCGCGGCTTGGACGCGAAGCCGCCGTCGACGCGGTCGGTCGGGAGCGCGACCTGCGAGAGGTCGTAGAGGAAGCCGTTCAAGAGGATCTGCGACGGCAGCATCGGCAGGAACGGCAAGAGGACCGCGGCGGCGGCCATGCTGAACATGTTCCCGAAGTTCGAGCTCGTCCCCATGACGAGGTACTTCATGACGTTCGCGTGGGCGCGGCGACCCTCGACGATGCCGGCGTGCAGCGCGCCGAGGCTCGGATCGAGCAGGATGATCGACGCGGCGTCCTTCGCGACGTCGGTCGCCCCCGACACCGAGATGCCGACGTCGGCCACGTGGAGCGACGGCGCGTCGTTGATGCCGTCGCCGAGGAAGCCGACGACGTGGCCGCGCGCGCGCAGCGTGGCGAGGACGCGGCTCTTCTGCGCCGGAGAGACGCGCGCGAAGACGTCGGTGTCCTCGACGCGCTGGAAGAGCGCGGGGTCGGTCAACGACGCGATCTCGCTGCCGAGGAGGACGCGCGGCGACGAGATGCCGACGCGCTCGCACACGTGCGCGGCGACGAGCTCGTTGTCGCCCGTCACGACCTTGACCCGGACGCCGGCGCGCGCGAGATCCTCGATCGCCGCGGCGGCGTCGTCGCGCGGCGGATCCACGAAGGCGACGAAGCCCTGGAAGACGAGCGCGGATTCGTCGTCCTTCGCGAACGTGGCGTCGGTCGCGAGCGGCTTCGTCGCGACGCCGAGCACCCGATAGCCGCGAGCGCCGAGGTCGCGGAACACCTCGAGGGCGACCTCGCGCGCCGCGTCGTCGAGCGGCAGCGTGCGGCCGTCGACCACGCAGCTCGAGCACACGGAGAGGACGTGCTCGGGCGCGCCCTTCGTGACGAGCAGCCGCGCGCCGTCGCGCTCGACCACGACGCTGACGCGGCGCCGCTCGAAGTCGAAGGGGATCTCGTCGACCTTGCGGTAGCCGTCGATCGTCGGGTGCTCGTGCGCGAGGACGGCGGCGTCGAGCGGATCGACGCGCGCCTTGCGGAGGACGGCCGCGTCGAGGCCGTTGTCGACGCCGCTCTCGAAGTAGCTGTTCACGTACGCGAAGAGCAGCGGGAGCTCGGCCGCGGCGCCGCGCGCGTCGACGTGCCGCTCGAGCACCATGTGCCCGGTCGTGAGGGTGCCGGTCTTGTCGCAGCAGAGGACGTCGATGCTGCCGAGGTTCTGGATCGCCGCGAGGTTCTTCACGATGACCCGCTGCTTCGCCATGCGCTGCGCCCCGCGGCCGAGCGTCACCGTCGTGATCATCGGCAAGAACTCGGGCGTGAGGCCCACGGCGAGCGCGACCGCGAACAGCAGCGACTGCAGGGGATCGCGGTGCAGCGCCGCGCTGACGACGAACACGAAGAGCACGAGGAAGAGGACGGTCTTCAAGATGAAGACGCCGAAGCGCGCGACGCCTTGCTCGAACTCGGTGCGCGGCGCGCGCGCGACGAGCGTCTTCGCGACCGCGCCGAACGCGGTGGCCGGCCCCGTGGCCACGACGAGCGCGGTGGCGGTCCCGCTGACCACCGAGCAGCCGAGGAACACGAACCGCGGGTCGTGCACGTCGGGCGTCGCCGGCGAGGACGTGTCGCCTGCGGCCTTCTCGACCGGCATCGACTCGCCCGTGAGCGCGCCCTCGGCGACGTGAAGATCGTTCGACGCGACGAGGCGCGCGTCCGCAGGCACCATGTCGCCCGCCGAGAGGCGGATCACGTCGCCGGGCACGACGTCGCGTCGCGGGATCTCGCGCGCCACGCCGTCGCGCACGACGGTGGCGGTCGGCGCGACCTCGCGCTGGAGCGCCGCCGCCGCGCGCTCGGACCGACCCGTCTGCACGAGCTCGAGGACGACGCTCCCGAGCACGATCACCCAGACGATCGCCGCGTTCGCGACGTCGCCGAGCGCGGCCGAGACCACGCTCGCGAACACCAGGATGATCACGAGCGGGCTCGCGAAGCGGCGCGCCGTCCTGCGCGCGAAGCCGTCCTTCGAGGCGACCGTCGGCTCGTTGGGGCCGACGCGCTTCAAGATGCGGAGCGCCTCGTCCTCGCCGAGGCCACGAGCGGGCGGCGGTCGCGCGGCGGGCGACGACGCGGCGGGCGGGGGGGCGTACGGGTCAGCGAGCAGCATGCGGCACGGGAGGGCGCTCGTTGCAAGGCGCGGGCGAGCGCTCGACGGGCGCGTCGCAGACGTCGCGGCGCACGCCTTGCGCGGGCGGCGCGCGGCCTGCGTCGAGACCCGCGCGAGACCTCCAGCGGAGCGCGCGGAACGTGCGTTGCTCAGCTCGGCCGCACCATCATGCGACCTCTCCCCGACGTCATCGCACACCGGCCGAACAGCAAACCGTCGAACCCGACGCGCGCCGCTGCCGTCGGCGCGATCGGAGGCGACGCCATCTCGAACCTCGCGTGCGTCCAGGAGCTGCGCGAGCGGATCCTCGAGGTGGAGGCCGTCCGGGATCCC
>DASYCF010001041.1:0-1797 GCA_036500365.1 Byssovorax sp. | reverse complement strand
CGCGGCGGGCTGCTCCTCGTCGTAGAGCGCGTAGACGCCACGGCACACGAGCTCGCGCCCGCGCACGACGGTCGGAAAATCCCACGCGTAGCCGGTGAGATCGCCGTCCGTGAGGTCGAAGTGCAGAAAATCGCGATCGAGATCGGCGTCGACGGGCTCCGTGTCGATTTCGACGACCTGGGCCGCGAACGTGCCGCGCGGGAAGCCCAGCGTGCGCCGCACGAAGCTGCCGACGCCGTCGGCGCCGACGATCGCCCGGGCGTGGACCTCGCCGGCCGACGTCTCGAGGCGCACCCCGTCGCCGCGCCGCTCGATGGCGGTGACGCGCGCGCCCTCTTCGACGCGCAGACCGCGCGCCTTCGCGATGTGCGCGAGCGCGGCGTCGAACTCGACGCGCCGCACGACGCGTCCGATCGGCCGGTCGAGCTTCTCGCGCACGTGGCCCTCGCGCCCGACGACGCTGAGGCCGGAGACCGTCGCCTGCGGCACGTCGACGACGACGCCGATGGAAGCGAGCGCCTTGTCGGCCCGCGCGCCGATGCCCCCCGCGCAGATCTTCTCGCGCGGGTACGCCTCCTTCTCGAGGACGACGACGCGCCCGGCCCGCTCCGGCGCGGCCGCCGCGAAGAACAGCGCCGTCGCGATGCCGGCCGGCCCGCCCCCCACGACGGCGACGTCGACGCGCTCCACGGCCCCGTTCTACACGGCGGCCGCGGCGGCCGGGCGCCGAAAGAGCCGCGGCGCGCGACTGCCGAAAACTGGCGCGCGCCGACGTCCGATTCGGGCGCGGCGAGGGAGATGATGGGCTCAAAACGAGACGGCGACGCGCGCGGCGGGGATCGGCACCTCGGCGAGACCGCTGAACGTCCATCCGTGGCCAAAGCCATTCTTCAGACCGAACGCCGCGCCGTTGGTCACCGGGGCCGCGAGCATGTAGACGACGCCGACGGTCACGCGGCGGTGGACGTGGACGTCCAAACCGACGTCCGCGGAGAGCTCGAGGCCCGCGCCGCCCGGCGGCACCACCGGGTCGGGGTCCGGTTGAACGGCGAAGAGGCCGACGCCGGCGCCGATCCACGGGTCGAACAGGTGCGACGGCAGAACGTGCGCCTCCGCGTGGGCGGCGACGTGGAAGATCGTGAAGGAGACGCCGTACCAGGGCCGCACATCGCTCGCGGTCGGCGTGACGGTCGTCAACCCGACGAGGGCGCCGACACGCAGCCACGGCGCGACGTGATAGTGCGCGCCGAGGTGCAGTCCCCAGCCGAACGAGTCCGCTTCGTACGCCGTCGCGATCGGCACGCCGCGCAGATCGACCGTGAAGCGGTGCGGATCGTCGGCGCGCGGTACGACGTCGCCGAGCGTCGTCGCCATGAGGATGGGGGCCACGAAGGGAAGCATGCGCGGCCCAAGAGCACGGTGCGTGCCGCGCGGCGCTCCGCGGTCGTTCGAAGTTCGCGTGTGGCCGCGGAGCACAGCGGGCCGGAAAGGCCCACGTCGTGTCGGTGGCTCGCCACAGTGGAAGCCGCGCGCCGAAAGGACGGCTTCGAAAACGAAGACGCCGGCCGCTCCAGGGAGGAGGGCCGGCGTCGTCGCTTCAGCCGCCTGAGATCAGTTCGACTCTTCGAACTCGGCGTCGATGACGCCGTCCTTCGGCTTGCCACCGGCGGGCGGCGGCGGACCGCCGTCCTCACCGGGAGGAGCGCCCGGGCCGCCCGGAGCGCCGCCCTGCGGGCCGGCCTTCTCGTACATCACGCTCGCGATGCGGTGCGCTTCCTTCTCGAGCTTCTCGAGGGC
>DASYCF010001040.1:0-3199 GCA_036500365.1 Byssovorax sp. | reverse complement strand
CGCCGCCGACGCCGGCGCGGGCGAAGCAGGCGAGGCGCCGGCCGCGTGATCTCGCCGCGCGCGCCACGCGACGAACGCGTCGTCGGCGAGCTCCACGCGGTCGCCCGTCGCGCAGTCGACCCAGTGCATGTTCGACGTCCGGATGCCGACGATCGCGTACGGCTCGCCGTCGCACCCGGGCGCGCGGTGGGTCGCCGGGCGGACGGGGCGCGCCGCCTCGTCCGTCGCGTTCGCGCGGACGAGCGGGTCGTTCGGATCGTCTCGACCGGGCGGGGGCAGCGGGTGCGACGCCCCGCACGCGACGAGCGCAAGGCCGACCAGAGCGCCGACGGCGTGGGGCGAGATCACGAGCGCACGAACCCGCGCTGCGGGGCTGTCATTCCCGACGCTCATGAAGCCTCCAGTTGGTTCGCGCAGCGCGAACGCGATGACGAGGCTGCGTCGAAAGCCGATGCGATCCGCGAGCGTCCCCGTGACGACCGGCACCCACGAACGCACGAGCGCGAAGACGCCGAGGAGACTCCCGTTCTCGACGTCGCCGAGGCCCACGGTCCCCGTCAGATAGACGGCGAGGTTCACGTACACGCCGTAGAACGCGAGCCGCTCGAGGAACTCGAGGCCGAGCGCGGCCCAGAACACACGCGAGAACGGGCGCGGCGCCGCTGCGGTGTCTCCGTCGGGCGCGGCGGCGGCGGGCGAAATCGTCATGCGGGGCGCGCTCCTTTCGCCCGACGCGGCCGGGGATGATATGCAAAACGCGCGTGGCCGCCTGCTCGCCGGATGACATGGCGCGCGTGTTGCTGAGCGTGTCGAAATCGGAGAGCCCGATCCTGGTCGGCGCGGTGTTCCCCAGGCCGCGAACCCCGCGAATACCGCGCCGACCCGCTTATTCGAGCCGAAAGTTGCGCCGAGCCCCCACCGCGACCGAGCTTGATCCCGCGCGCCAGATTGGCAACAAGGAGCCCGAGTGAAGCGCACCGTGAAGAGCCGACACGACGGCCGGCCGCGCGCCGGGTCCCGAGCGCAGTTGAGCGCGCCGCCGCGACCGAGGCGTCGCGTCGCCACGCACTGGCTCATCGCAGTGCTCGCCGTCGGCTTCGCGGCCTCGACGTGGCCGGGCTGCGGCAGCACGGTGTGTGACAAATCGTCGGACTACATCAACTCGTGCATGGGCACGACCACGACGACCACCGCGACGACGACGGCGACCACCTCGACGTCGGGCGTCGGCGGCAGCAGCAGCCAGACCACCGAGACGGGCGGCGGCACCAACGCCGCCGCGAGCGAGTGCGTCGGCGAGGACGAGTGCGCCGCGAACTGCAACAACGCCGCGTCTTGCACCGAGATCATCGACTACTACGGCGGCACCGCCAGCTCCGCCTCCGCCGACCTCCAGGCGTGCCTCGCGGGCTGCTACGTGAACTCGACCGCGATGGGCGCGTCGTCGTCTTCGTCGACGGGCGGCAGCGGCCTCGGGGGCAGCGCCGGCTCCGGCGCCGGCAGCCTGGGCGGGAGCGGTGGAGCAGGCGGAACCGGCGGCACGGGTGGCGCCGCCGGCGGCGGGATCGGCGGCGCCGGCGGACTCGGCGGCGCTGGCGGCGCCTGACGCGCGGCCCGTCCGCCGCGCATCGGCATCTCAACCGAGGTCAGCTCCGCTTGGCAGGCGTCGTCTTGGCGACGCCCTTGGCGTGCGCCTTCGCGTCGCGGTCGCGCTGCTCCTTCGCGGCCTGATCCGCCCGCACACGCGCGTCGCGGTCGCGCTGCTCCTTCGCGGCCTGATCCGCGCGCGCGTGCGCGTCGCGGTCGCGCTGCTCCCTCGCGGCCTGATCCGCGCGAGCGTGCGCCTCGCGGTCGCGCTGCTCCTTCGCGGCCTGATCCGCGCGAGCGTGCGCCTCGCGGTCGCGCTGCTCCCTCGCGGTCTGATCCGCGCGAGCGTGCGCCTCGCGGTCGCGCTGCTCCTTCGCGGCCTGATCCACCCGAGTATGCGCCTCGCGGACGCGCTGCTGCTCTTGGCGAGCGATGTGGTCGGCGCGCTCGCGAGCGTCGTGCGCGTCGCGGGCCTCACGCGCCTCGCGGTCGGCGCGGCGCTCGGCCGACCAGCTGCCGTCGCACCATTGCCAGCGGCCGTTGACCGACTGGTAGCGCGGGGCGACGTACACGTAGCCGACGCGGCGCGCGAACCAGTGGCCCGGGTACCACGCGTACTCGTGACCGACCCAGCGCCAGTAGCCGGGCGCGAAGTCGTAGTTCGCTGCAGGCGCGACGCCGATCACCTCGCGGCGCGGCGCCGGCGGCGCGACCGGCGCATAAGCGAAGCGATCCTGCCAGTAGCCCGGCACCCACGCGTACGACACGCGAGGCGCGTCCCAGCGCCAGTAGCCGGCGCTCCACGTGTAAGTCGGGCCGGGCGCGGCGCCGGCGGTCTCGACGCGCGGCGCGGGCGGCGGCGGCGCGACGGCGTCCGCTTCCGTGTTGGAGCCCGCGGACTCGCTCACCGGCGAGGTGGCAGCGCTCTCTTGCGACGCGGGCGCGCCGGCGACCGGCGCGGGATCGACGCCTTGATCCTGCGGCGGGTCGAGGTGCAGCGACTGGTTGCACCCCACCTGGGCGAACACACCGAGGGCGAACAGCGCGACGAGGGCCGTGCGTTGGAGCTTCATGACTGCGTCTTTCTCGCGATCGAGCCTGCCGGACGATCGCTCAGGCTGGCGCCTTCGCGCCGCCGTCTTGGGTTCACGCTGGACTGAGCATGGCCCGCGCCAACGCGAAACTCCGCGGTACGCTGGAGGAGAGCCACCGCGACGATCGGGGGCGCCGCACAGCTTCCGAACATGCGTCGATTTTCGATACGGAGCCGAGCTCGAACCGGGAACAACGGCGGCGGCTCGCGCGTCGACCACGACGTGCAGGCGACGAAGCGGGAGCTCCTGCGGCGGGCGATCGCCGGCGGCGGCGCGCTCGTCGGCGCGGCGGGCGTCGCCGCGTTCCCGTGGCCGGGCATGTTTTGGACGCGCGCGATCCCGACGGCGCTCTTCGCGCTCTCCGCGGGCTTCGTGCAGACGCGATCGGTCGGCGCGAACGTGCTCGCGCGCGCGCTCTGGGGATCGACCGCGCTGCTCGCGGCGATCGACCTCGTGGTCGGCCCCGCGTCCGAACGCGCGACGTGCGTCGCGCTCCTCGCGGCGACGGTCACCGCGCT
>DASYCF010001039.1:0-2392 GCA_036500365.1 Byssovorax sp. | reverse complement strand
TCCTGGTCGCGGCGCTTGCCCTTCGACGCGACGGCGTCGCGCGGGCTCTGCTGCGTGTCGCTCGCGTCGAGCGCGGCGACGGCGTGGCTGCCCGACGCGTCGGGGTCCGAGCCCGGCGTCGCGTCGGAGAACGGCGGCTCGTGGTCGAGGTCGGTCGCGCCGTCGTTCGCGGGCGGCGCGCTCGCGAGCTCGGCGGCGGCCGCCGCGGCGCGGTCCTGCGGGAGCTCGACGAGCACGTTCTCGGGCTTCACGTCGCGGTGGATGATGCCGTGCGCGTGCGCGTGCTCGAGCGCGCTCGCGAGCTGCCGGACGATGGCGGCGCCGATCTCGGCCGGCATGTCGCGGTGCTGCTGGAGGACCTTGCGCAGCGTCGCCCCGCGGAGCAGCTCCACGACGAGGAAGCGCTCGCCGTCGTCTTCGTTCGAGACGTCGTACACCTCGACGATGCCCGGGTGGCGGATGCTCGCGGCGGCGCGCGCCTCGGCGACGAAGCGCGTCGCCACCTCGGAGTTCTCGCGCAGGTGCCGGTGGATGACCTTCACCGCGACCTCGCGCCCGAGCCGCGGATCCTTGGCGCGGTACACGGTCGCCATGCCGCCGTGGCCGATCTCCTCGACCAGCTCGTACTTCGGGATGGTCGGGAGCCCCTGCGTGGGCTTCGACGACGGCACCCCCGCGGTCATTCGACGACCCGGACGCGGAGCGAGTTGGTCGAGCCGGACACGCCGACGGGCGCGCCGAACACGGCGACGAACTTGTCGCCCGGCGAGACCAGCCCGTTGCTCAAGAGGAACGCGTTCGCGCGGTCGACCATCTCGTCGGCGTCGCGCAGGTTGTCGATGGGACACGGGATGACGCCCCAGAGCAGGGCGAGCCGGCGGCGCGTCGAGGCGTTCGGCGAGAACGCGACGATCGGCATGCTCGGCCGCGCCTTCGACGCGTAGCGCGCCGAGAGGCCCGACTCGGTGAACGCGACGAGGACGCGCGCGTCGACGTCGCGCGCGATGTCGCACGCGGCGCGCGCCACGGCCTCGGCCACGTTCGCGCGCTGGCCGGGCTGCTCGCTCGAGAGCGGCCGATAGAAGGCGCTGCCCTCGGACTCGGTGACGATGCGCGCCATCATGCGCGTGACGAGCGACGGGTGCGCGCCGGTCGCGCTCTCCTGCGAGAGCATCACGGCGTCGGACCCGTCGAACACGGCGGTCGCGACGTCGCTCGCCTCGGCTCGCGTCGGGCGGCTCGCGGTGACCATCGACTGGAGCATCTCGGTCGCGACGATGACCGGCCGCTGGTGCACGCGCGCGATGCCGAGGATCTCGCGCTGCAAGATCGGCACGCGCTCGGGCGGGAACTCGACGCCGAGGTCGCCGCGCGCGACCATCACCGCGTCGGACGCGAGGATGATCGCCTCGAGCTCGTCGATCGCGCCGGGCGTCTCGATCTTCGACACGATGGGCGTCGGCCGGCCCCAGGCATCGCAGATGTCGCGCACGAGGCGCACGTCCTCGGCGGCGCGCACGAACGAGAGCGCCACGTAGTCGACGCCGAGCGACAGGCCGAACGAGAGATCGGCCTTGTCCTTCTCGGTGAGGGTCGAGATCCGCACGCGGCGCGCGGGCAGGTGCACGCCGACGCGATCGCGGATGGTGCCGCCCTGCGTGACGGCGGCGCCGACGCGCCCGTCGTCGACCTTGGTGACCGTGAGCGTGACGCGCCCGTCGTCGAGGAGCACCACGTCGCCCGGGTGCAGATCCTCGCCGAGGCCGTCGTACTGGATCGGGACCTCGCCCTCCCTCGCGAGCGTGAGCTCGAGCGCGCCGGTCGGCCCGGGCGCGCGCTGCGCCTCGACCAGCGAGACCACGGTGTCGGCCGCGAGCTCGCGCGTCCCGCCGACGAATTTCCCGCAGCGGATCTTCGGACCGCAGAGATCCTGCAAGATGGCGACGGGCTTGTCGCAGGCGTCGGCCGCGGCGCGGACGGTCGCGAGGCGCTTCGCGTGCTCCTCGTGCGTCCCGTGCGAGAAATTGAGGCGCGCGACGTCCATCCCCGCGCGGATGAGCTGCTCCATCTGCGCCTGCTCGTCGCAGGCGGGGCCGATGGTGCAGACGATCTTCGCCCTACGGATTTGCACGCGCGGCTCCTACCGTCCCCGCCGCGTGGACCTTCGACCCTGCACGGCGCGAAGCGTACCGCGCCCGGCGGCCCGGGGTCACCGCCTTCTCGCCCCGAGCCGTCAGGACACCCGGCGGAAGATCCTGGTACGTTGGGCCATGCGTCTTCGACACCTTCAGCTCGCCCTCGCCCTCTCGTGTGTCCTCGCCACAGCGCCGACGACGAGCGGTTGCAGCTCCGACTCGACCGGCGGCACCGCCGCCAACGGCTGCACCATCGT
>DASYCF010001038.1:0-2385 GCA_036500365.1 Byssovorax sp. | reverse complement strand
CCGATGTTGTACGTGAGGTCGACCGGGACGCGCGCGAGGCCGTGGTAGCCCGTCGGCGGGTCGGTGAACGACGTCTTCGTCGCGACGCCGTAGAGGCCGCCCGACGCGAACGCGTCGATCGCGTAAATCGACTTCTTGCCGACGTAGAGCGGCACGCGATATTCGGCCGTCGCTTGCGCCGCGTACTCGCCGTAGCGCACCTCGACGATGTCGGTGCTGAGCAGGTTCGGCGGTTGGCGTCGATCGGGCGCGAGGTCGAGGACGCGATCGGGCAAGAGGTCCGAGAAGTCGCCGACGTAGAATTTCTCGAAGAACGGCGCGTCGCCGGCGATCGCGCCGACGAAGCCGTTGATGCGCAGCACGTGCTTCAGCCACGGCAGCGTGAACCAGCGCTGGTACGAGAGGTCGAGGCGTACGTACGCGTAGTCGCTGCCGAGCGGCGGAAGGCCGAGCGTCATCCCCGCGTTGACGACCGTGCCGCGCGTCGTGAGGAACGGCGCGTCGCGCGTGTCGTAGACGAAGCTCCCGCGCAGCGTCGAGAGCACGCTCGTGCCGGGCAAGATGGAGAAGTCGATCGGCTCGAGCGTGTCGCCGCGCTTGTTCGACGCGACGACGGGCACGATCGCGTCGACCTTCTCGAGGCGATACTCGACGGCGAACGCGCTCGAGATCGACAGATCGTGCCCGGTGCCCAGCGTCGCGCCGAGGCGCTTGTACGCGACGACGGCGTAGTCCGTGACCTGCTGCTGATCGAGCAGCGGCGACTCGAACTGCACGTCGCGGTTGCCGAAGAAGTCCTGCGCGTTCGCGTAGATGAGGCCAGCCGTCGCGGCCCATTTCGTGCCGATGAAGTTCGGGTCCTCGAAGCGCGCGCGCAGGGCGAGCTGGTCCTCGGCGACGCCGAAGCCCGCGCCCAGCGTGATGCCCGTGCCGAACAGGTTCGTCTCGGCCGCCTGCACGCCGAGGAACGCCGAGATGGGCTTCGAATGACCCTCCGCGTCCTCGTCCGCCGCGATCCCGAGCCACAGGTTCTGGACGATGAGCGTGTTGCGCTCGACGACGTCGACGACGAGGACGGCCGTGCCGCGCTTCGATCCCTTGCGCAGCGAGAGCCGCACCGAGGCGAAGAAGCCCGTTCCGAGCAGGCGGTAGCGCGTGAGCTCGATCTCGGCGTCGTTGACGTCGAGCACGTCGCCCGTCTTGAAGCGCACGTACCGGAGGACGACGCGCGTCGCGGTCTTGACGTTGCCGCGCACCTCGACGCCCTCGAGCGCGTAGCGGATGTGGACGTCTTGCTCGATCGGCGCAGCGGCAGCCGCGGGAGCAGCCGTCGGCGACGGAGGAGGCTTGGCAGGCTCGTCCGCGCGGGCGCGAGGCGCGCCGAGGAGGACGGCGCTCACGCACGCGAGCCCGACCGAGACGCGAGCGCGCACGGCGCGAGCCTACCACTGCGCGGTTCAGGCGCGCGCGTGCGCCCGCGGCGCGTCGACGAGCGAGCCCGCGTCGGCGTCGTCCTCGCCGACCGCTGGCTCGATCGTGACGACCTCGATGCGCGCCGCGCGACCCACGATCACGAGGTCGGCCTCCGCGGGCCGGGCGTCGTCGAGGTGACTCGTCGCCCGTCCGAGGAGCACCTCGATCTCGCGGCGCGCGTTCGCGCTGGTGTGCCAGGCAAAGCGCGCGGCGAGGGCGCGCGCGAGGAGGAGCTCGGCGCGACCGCGGAGATCGACGGGAAGCCACCGCGCGACGTCGGGCGAGCTCACCGCGGCGAGCGCGAGGCGCAGCGCCGCGACGCGGCGCGGACCGAAGCTCCGCGGAGAGGTGCGCGCCGCCCGCGCGAGGCGGGCGACCGAACGGAGCGCGCGGCCAGCGGCGCGGCCGACGAGCTCCCCGCGCTGCGTCGGCACGGGCGCGCGGCGGTCGACGACGCGGAGGACCGCGGCGAGCGACGCGCCTCCGAGCACGACGCCGGCGACGCACGCGGCCGCGTCGAACGCGTCACGCGGGGACCAGCCGAGCGCCCACGCGAGCGCGCCGACGCCGAACACGAGCAGCACGCCCGCCGACCCGATCGCGCCCGCGACGTGCGCCGGGCCGCGAGGCCTCGCGTCGACGACGAGCCGCCCGCCGCGCGGGATTCGCAGCGCTGCGTCGCGCGCAGCCGCCTCGAGGCCGACGTCGAGCGGTCCGAGCTCGAGGGGCGGCGGAGAGCGGAACGGGCTCACCGCGCGATCGTATCAGCCCTCGTCGTCGTCGGCCGCCGCGGGCTCGTCCTCGTCGAGCTCTTCCTTCGGCTTCGGCTTCGTCGGCTTCTTCTCGGTCGGGGCGGCGGCGCGGCGAACCGGCCGCGCGGCGCGCTTGCGGGGCGCCTCGTCGACCTTCTCG
>DASYCF010001037.1:0-2299 GCA_036500365.1 Byssovorax sp. | reverse complement strand
CGCGCGAAGGCGACGCCCGCCCTCGCTCCGTAAGTTCGCGCCGTCGCGTCGTCGCCGTCCGTGATCACAGCTCCGAGGCGCGCGCGACGACGCGCCCGACGAGTCCGTACTCGACCGCCTCGCCGGCGCTCATCCAGTGGTTCCTGTCGGTGTCGGCGACGATCTTGTCGAGGCGCTGGCCCGTCGCCTCGGCGAAGATCCCGTTGAGGCGCGCGCGCATCTTGAGGATCTGCTCGGTCTCGATCTCGATGTCGCTCGCGCGGCCGCGCACGCCGCCGAGGGGTTGGTGCAAGAGGAAGCGCGTGTTCGGGAGCGCGAGCCGGTTCTGGCGCTCGGCGGCGCAGTAGATCAGCGCGCCGGCGCTGGCGACCCAGCCCGTGCCGAGCATGCGCACCTCGGGGCGCACGAAGCGAAGCACGTCGTGGATCGTGTCGGCCGCCTCGACGTGGCCGCCCGGTGAGTGCACGACGACGCGGATCGGCTCGTCGCCGCGCGCCGCGAGCGCGAGCAGCTCGGCGGAGACGCGGTGCGCGAGCTCCATCGTGACCTCGCCGAACACGAGCACCGTGCGGCTCTTCACGAGCTCGCGCTGGAGCAGCAGGCTCGGCTCGCGGGCGGTGGTCGCGTCGTCGCTCGGCTCGTCGCTCGGGTGCATCGCGCGAGGATGGAAGCACCGCCGACGCTCGTCCATGTCCGACCCGCTCGACCGCATACCCGCGCGTCTCGTTTTGGCCCCGGCCGCGTCGCGCGGCTTGTCGACGCACGGCGCACGCGCTTCACTCCGAGCATGGAGATCGCCGTCCAGCTCGAGCCCGGCCAGGCCTCCAACGACGGGCGCGTCGCGCGTGATCCGCGCATCGCCCGCGCCCTCGCCGCCATCTCGGCGCGCGTCGCCGATCGGTGGACCGTCGCGAAGCTCGCCAAGATCGCGGGCCTCTCTCGCGCGGCGTTCGCGCGCAGGTTCGCGGCGGAGGTCGGTCAGCCGCCGGCACGCTACGTCGCGTCGCTCCGCCTCCAGCGCGCCGCGGACCTCCTCTCGTCGGACGACGCGTCGCTCGCCGAGATCGCAGCGGCGGTGGGCTACGCGACCGAGTTCGCGCTGAGCCGCGCGTTCCGTCGATCCGTAGGCGAGCCGCCCGGCGCCTTCCGCAAGCGGATCCGCGCACGCTCGGCGCCGTTCACGCCGCGCTGCCTCGCCGCCTGACCGCGATTTCGACTCGCCCGAGCGAGGCTACGTCAGGTTCGGGGCCGCTCACGGCGCGATCGAAATGGCTGGGCTCCGGTCGCCGCGGGGACCGGCGACAGTCACGCCCGTCGCCGGCCCGCGTCGCAGCCGGCATCGATCACTCGATCGCGAGGTCGTAGTCCTTGCCGCCCTTGAGGGGAGCGATGGACCACTTGGAGGTGCCCGCGACGCGCAGGCAGCAGAACTTCGGCACGGGCGCCTTCAGCGTGAGCTTGAACGTGTCGCCGCCCGGGATGGGCTGCTTCGAGACCGAGTGCGAGAGGCACGTGGCGTCGTTGCCGATCGAGTACTCGACCGTCACGGTGGAGGCCTTGGGGTTCTTGATGCGGATGACGTTCGTGTTGTCAGCCAGCGCGGCGCCGCCGAAGCAGGCGACAAGGAGCGCCGCAGCCGCGGCGAGGTGGGTCTTCGTCATGCGATTCCTCGAGGGTTGTGTTGTGGAGCGCGTGCGGAGGCTCCGAACGCGCCCGAGAAGGTACGGAACTTTCAGGCGCAGCGCGACAATTGAACGCACGTCGTGGTCGAAGTTGGCTCAAGCAGGGCGGAAAACTTCGGCCGCGAGTGCACGGACGGCGCGCTCGACCGCCTCGTCGCTCGTGTGGCGGACGCGAAAGCCGACGGCCGCGAGCTTGTCGGGGCTCATGCGCGACCGGGGGACGTCGCCGCGCCAGCCGCGCTCGCCGCCCGTGAACCGGATGGGCGCGCGCGGGAACGGCGACGCCGCGACGCAGAGCTCGGCGATGCGCGCGACGCGCGTCGTGTCCGGCGGCGCGAGGTTCCACACCTCGAGCGGCGCCGACGCGTGATCGAGGCCGAACAGCATGCCCTCGACGCAATCGCCGACCCACAGGTACGGCTTCGCTTGCTCGCCGTCGCCGAGGACCTCGAGCTCCGCGCCGCCGTTCGCGGCGAGCTTCTTCAGGAAGTCGAGCGCGGCGCCGTGTGTCCCGCGCGGCCCGACGACGTTGCCGAAGCGGTAGATGCACGCGCGCAGATCGAAGCACGACACGAACGCGCTGATGAGCGCCTCGCCGGCGATCTTGCTCGCGCCGT
>DASYCF010001036.1:0-2293 GCA_036500365.1 Byssovorax sp. | reverse complement strand
TCGCGATGCCGAAGTCGAGCACCTTCAAGAGGAGCCGCTCGCCCGCGCGGCGGCCCGGCCCGACGTGCAGGTTGTCCGGCTTGAGGTCGCGGTGCACGACGTCGACGGCGTGCGCGGCGGCGAGCGCATGGCCGAGCTGTTCGAACACGTCGCGCGCCCTGTCGAGCGGCAGCGGCGCGTCGCGGCAGAGCGTCGCCAGCGGGTCTCCCTCGAGGAGCTCCATCGCGATCCACGGCGCGCCGCTCGCCGCCTCGACGCCGGCTGCAATCACCTGCACCACGTGGTCGCTCGCGATGAGGTAGCCGACCTTGGCCTCGCGCTCGAACCGCGCGCGCGCCTCCTCGTTCGCCGCGAGGTGGGGGAGCATCAGCTTGAGGGCGCGTCGCGCGCCTGTGCTGACCTGCTCGACGATGTAGACGGAGCCCATGCCGCCCTCGCCGAGCCGCTGAACGACCCGATAGTCCGAGGCGAACACGGATCCCGGCTTGAGCTCCAACGTCACGCGCGCCAGCTTAGCCGTCAGGCCTCCGCGCCGTCGTCAAACCACGAGGTCGAGCCACGCGTGCGCCTCGCTCGCCTTTTCCGAAATGGATCCAGGCCGGCCGGTGCAAGCCCTGATCGAGGACGCCGCGGACCACCCGCCGCGGCGCGCCTCGCTTCTCTTGGGCGTCGCCTCTCGCGCGCCCGCCCCCGCGACAAGAACGAGGTCCCGTCATGAACGCTCGCATCGTCTTCGCTTTGGCATGTCTCCTTGGCTCGACGACCGCCTGTTCGGTGCAGGTCACCGGCGGCGACGGCGGAGGCGGCGGTGAGACGAACGCGGCCACGACCGGCACCGGCTCGACCTCGACCGAGGGCACGGGCGGCGGCGCGACCGGCCCCGGCTGCGCGACGAGCGCCGACTGCGCCGACGGCGACGTGTGCTCGTTCGCGATCGCCGCGGCGTGCAGCGCGGCCGGCGTCTGCCTCCCGAAGCCCGTCCCCGAGGCGTGCAACGCCATCGGCATCGAGAAGGCGTGCAGCTGCGACGGCGGCGACGTCGCGTGGACCATCGGCTGCGCACCCGATCTCCCGAACGGCTACGCGCCGGTGCCGATCGCACACACGGGCCCGTGCACGGACGTGACGCCGTGCACGACCTCCGACGACTGCACCGCCGCGAACGGCTACACGCCGCCGTCGGGCTTCACCCGCGGCGAGTGCGCGTACCCGGTCGCCGACGGCTGCGCGGCGCAGGGTCAGTGCGTCGACCCGTTCCCGATGTGCGACTCCGACGTCGACGTCGTCGCGTGCGGCTGCGACGGGACGCGCATCGACATGTACTGCGGCTATCCTGCCCACGAGTATGCGCCGAAGCCGCTCGACCACTACGGCCCCTGCGTCGCGCAGGACCCCCCGACGCCCGCGAACTGAGCGCGCGCGCGTGAGGTCGACGGCCGTGATCGGGGCGTGCGCGCTCGCGCTCGCCGGGTGCAGCGAGACGCTCGACGCCGGCTCCACGAAGGCCGGCGCCGGGCTCACCGCCGACCCGACGACGCGCGCGACGTTCGACGCGTTGATCGACGCCGTGGCGATGGACGCGACGAGCCTCTACCTCACGTGCGAGGACGGCTATCTCTACCGCGTCGACAAGGCGGGCTCGGCGCCGCCGTCGCGCGTGGCGCACGCGGCCGCGCCGGGCAGCGACTACACCGAGGGGCTCGCGCTCGACGACACGTACGCGTACTGGACCGCGCTCGGCGACGGGCTCACCGGCGGCGTCGTCCTGCGCGCGCCAAAGGCGGGCGGCGCGGTCGAGACGATCGCGTCGGGGCGTGCCCGGCCCTGGGGCATCGCGGTCGACGACGCGTCGGTCTACTGGGCCGACCAGGGCGGCGCGCTGCCGAGCTCGGACGTCGGCGGCATCGGCGAGGGCGCGATCCTCCGCGCCCCGAAGGCAGGCGGCGGCGTCGTCGAGATCGCGTCGATGCTCAACGCGCCCGACTCGTTGACGCTGCTCGGGGACGAGATCGTCTGGCACGAGGGCGTCGCCATCCGCGCCGCGCCCGCCGCCGGCGGTGACGTGTCGACGTGGCTCACGCTGCCGACGCTGTTCCGCACGCCGAACCTCGTCGCCTCGGCCGCCCGGGTCGCGTGGGCCCAGAACGACGGAGAGGACGGCTCGATCTGGAGCTCCGACGCCGCCGACCACGTGGCGACGCTCGCCGCAGGCGTCGACCCGCCAGCGTCGCTCGCGATCACGGGCGAGACGCTCGCGTGGAACGTGGCGACGGGACCCGACGCCGGCGCGATC
>DASYCF010001035.1:0-1969 GCA_036500365.1 Byssovorax sp. | reverse complement strand
CGCGCGCGAACCTCGAGTCCGGCGCCCGCGTCCTCCGCGAGCGCGGCGCCCGTTCCCGCGTGCGCGGCTCGCACGTGCGCCGAGGCCCATCCGGGCCAAGCGTACGTATGCCGCGCGTCGGATCACGCGTGCGTCGCCGTCG
Organism: Byssovorax sp.; assembly: GCA_036500365.1. Taxonomy (GTDB): domain Bacteria; phylum Myxococcota_A; class Polyangia; order Polyangiales; family Polyangiaceae; genus DASYCF01. The sequence goes on along the minus strand of DASYCF010001035.1, from coordinate 1,827 downwards.
CGTCGCGCGACTGCAAGGCGTACTACGAGCCGCGCGATCTCCTCGCCGACGACACGGTGTGGCTCGGCACGATGTTCCCGATGAAGGGCCCGCAGGCGGGCGACTTCGGGCGCATGAACATGGACGGCGTCGATCTCGCGCGCGCGGAGATCGCGCAAGCCACGAGCGCGCTCGACGGCGCGAACGCCGCCGCGGACGCGCGGAGGATCGCGGTCGTCGGCTGCGACGACAGCGAGGACGCGATGCGCGCCGCGCGTCACATGGTGGACGACGTCGGGGTGCCCGCGATCGTCGGGTTTCGCTCGGGCCAAGAGGTCGTCGACGTCGCGGGCGGCATGTTGATTCGGCGCGGCGTGCTCACCGTCGCGTCGCTCACGCCGAGCCCGCTCGTCACGCGCCTTCCGCAGCCGCCCGATCAGCCGCGGCTCGTATGGCGAACGACGTACGGCTTCGACGCGGTCGCCGAAGCCACCGCGCACCTCGTGCACGACGCGATCGAGCCGATGGCTCCGAAAGGGCGCACCGTGCGCGTCGCCCTCGTCAAAGGCAGCGCCAGCTCCGGCGTCACGTTCGCCGACACGCTCTATCGGCACCTCGTGTTCAACGCCAAGTCCGCGCTCGACAACGGCCGCGACTACCTCGAGCTCACGACGGACGCGGACAGCCCCGCCGAGATCGCGAGCACGGTCGACAAGCTCGCGGCCTTTCAGCCGTCGCTCGTCATCAGCCTTCCCAATCCAGGCACCGAGCTCGCGCTCGTCAGTGCGATCGAGGCGCGCTCGCCCGCCAAGAGCAAGCCCGTCTACGTCCTCGCCAACGACGAGACCGACGTGCTCGCGCCGTTCGTCGGGACCGACGTCGATCGACGGCGCCGCGTCTTCTCGATCACGTCGCGCGCGAACTCGTCGGCCAACGCGCGGTTCGTCATTCGCTACAACCAGTCGAAGCGCGGCGAGGTCACGCGCACCATCAATCCCGGCACGAGCTACGACGCGTTCTACGCGCTCGCGTACGCGACGTTCGCGCTCGCGCCCGGGGAGGCGGCGACCGGCGCGGCGCTGGCGCGAGGGTTCTCGCGGCTCGTCGGCCCGGGCAAGGCGATCGAGGTGGGGCCGACGGGGATCTTCGAGGCGCTCGGCGCGCTCTCCTCCGGCGGCCGCGTCGATCTCGAGGGCACGCAAACGCTCCTCGATTTCGATCTCTCGACCGGCGAAGCGCCGTGGGACTTCGTGCTTCTCTGCTCGAACGTCGACGCGCGCGGCCGCGCCACCGGCGAGGACGTCGAGTCGGGCGTGGCCTACGACGCGCGCGATCGCCGCGTCGTGGGCGCGCTTCACTGCCCGTGAGCGCCGCAGCCGGTGCCGCGGCAACCACCGCCGCCGATCGTCGGCTTGAAGTCGTTGATGACCAGCGCGTAGCCGGCGTCCGGCGTGCCCCAGCACGAGTTGGTCGCCGGCGTGGTCGTGGCGAACGCGTACTCGCCGAACGCTGTTCCGCTGATCGGCTCCGGGTTCGGCAGGCCGAAGCCGCTCTCGGGCGGATCGACCGGAAGCTTGCACGCCCACGCGTAACCCTGGCGGTAGATCGGATCGTTGGTGAATTCGACGCCCCACGTGCACCCGTTGCTCATGAGCGCGGGAGGCGCGGCGACGGTCTTGCTCGCGCAGACGGCCGCGTTGGGCGTCGGCGCGCTCGTGTGGGCGGTGATGAACGGCAAGATCCGAATCGGTACGGTGATCGCTTCGCCGTTTTCGCCGGCGGCGCCTTCGTTCGGCGCGGGCGCGGCGCTGCACCCTTCGAGCATGGCGGCGAGGGCGACGAGCCCGA
>DASYCF010001034.1:0-7019 GCA_036500365.1 Byssovorax sp. | reverse complement strand
GACGGCGCCGTCGCCGCGGCCGTCGCGCGGGCGCTCACCTCCGACGCGGCGCTCGCGCTCTTGCGCCGTCTCACCCTCGCGACCGGCCCCGGCGGCGCGGCCGACGTGCGCGTGCGGGTCGAGCTCGCGGGGGCGGGCAAGCGGCGCGGCCTGCTGTGGCAGATCGCCGAGGCGCTCGCCGCGCGCGCGAAGGGCGTCGTGAACGACCCGCGCGAGAGCCCGTGGATCGCCCGCGTGCGCGTCGACGGCTCCGTCGCGCGGGTCGAGCTCACGCCGTCGATCGACGACCCGCGCTTCACGTACCGATCGCGCGACGTGCCCGCCGCCTCGCACCCGACCATCGCCGCCGCGCTGGCGCGCCTCGGCGGCGTGCGGCGCGGCGAAGTCGTGTGGGATCCGTTCTGCGGCTCGGGCCTCGAGCTCTGCGAGCGCGCGCTCCTCGGTCCGTTCGACCGCCTCGTCGGGAGCGACCACGACCCGCGCGCGCTCGAGGCCGCCCGCGCGAACCTCGAGGGGTGCGGCGCGTCGCCGTTCGAGCTCGTGGAGTCCGACGCGACGCGCCTCACGCCCGAGCCGGCGCCGACGCTGATCGTCACGAACCCTCCGCTCGGGCGGCGCGTCGAGCGGTCGACCGACCTCGCGCCGCGCCTCGAGGCGTTCATCGCCCACGCCTCGCGCGCGCTCGCGCCCGGCGGTCGCGTCGCGTGGATCTCGCCGTTCCCCGCCCGCACCGCCGAGCGCGCCGAGGCCGCGCACCTCACCGTCGCGCGCACGCTCGACGTCGACCTCGGCGGCTTCACGTGCGCGATGCAGCTCCTCGTCAAGCCGCAGGAGCGCGCTCCGCGACGGTGAGCTCGCAGCTCGAGCCAGCTACAGGAACAGGCGAATCACCGCGAACGTGAGGGCCGCGGTCGCGAGCAACGCGAACACGGCCGCGACGACGAGGCCCTTGCCGCGCGCCGGCGGCAGCGCGCCCTGCGTGTACGGCTGACCGTTGGGGCCGAGCGGAGGCGCGCCAAACGGTCCCATGCCGGCGTACATCGGCGCGCCCTGCGGACCGTACATCGGCGTCTGCGGCTGTTGAACGGCGAGCATCGCCGCGACCTCGGGGCTCGGCGCGGGCGCCGTCGGCGTCGGCATCCCACCGGGCGTCCAGGGGTTGGCCCCGCCCGGCGCGGGGAAGCCGCCACCGAAGCCCGGTGCAGCGGGGAACGCGCCCGGACGCGGCGTCTGCCGCTGCGGCTCGTGCGCGTGACCGTGCGAAAAGAGCTGCGGGATCGGCTGCAGCGGCGACGTGTCGTGCGACGCGTAGCCCCCCGGCTGCGAGGGCGTCGGCGCGGGGATCTGCGGCATCGCCGTCGTCGTCGTGGGGAGCCGCGGCCCGCCCGACGCGCGCTGCCCCGGGAACGCCGCCTGCGCCATCCCGGCCGCGAAGTTCGGCACCTCGCGCATGATCGTCGCCTGATCGACGCTCGAGTCGTCGTCGACCATCGACAGGTCCATGATGTCGGACGTGACCGGCGCGGCGATCGCGCCCCGCGGCAGCGGCGTCGCCGCGATCACGCCCCGCGGCAGCGGAGTCGTCGCGCCGAACTGCGGGCGGAGCGCGCCGCCCGGCGCAGGGGACGGCTCGTCGACGTCGAGGTGACCGGAGCCGCGGAGGATGCCCGACGTCATGGGGCTGCGCTGCGAGCTCGCTTGCGAGGGCGGCGCCGGCGCGAACCCGGCCGCCGGGCGCACGCCGGGCGACGACGGCGTGGGCGGCGGCACGACCGGCAGCGGCTTGGCGCCGATGGCAGCGCGCGCCGCCTCGGCGATCGACGCGGGGAAGTCGCGCATCACCGTCTTCGCGTTCTCTTCGTCGTCGTCGTCGACGTCCATCGGTCGCACGACCTCGCGCGCGGGCGCGGCGAGGGCCGGACCGGCGGCGCCGCGCGCGGATGGGGGCGCGCCCGCGGCAGGCCGCAGCGCGACGGCCGGCCGCGCGTTCCCCGCGGCGCCCGCGAACATCGGCGAGACGTGCGGCTGCGGCTGCGCACCCGGGCGGGGAGGCGCCCCGACAGCGCCGCCGACCGCCGCCTTCACCGCGGCGACGGCGTTGGCCATCGAACCACCGCCCCCGCTCGGCGGGGCCTTCGGCGCGGACTGCACCTTCGCGAGCATCTCGCCGAGCGGCCGGAGCATGGTGCGCTCGTCGTCGTCGTCGCGCGTCTCGTCGTCGTCGTCGTCCTCGTCGGGCTCCATGCGCCGCGTGGCGCCGAGGTCGTCGGCGTGGCGCTGGTCGTCGTCGCTCGTGCTCGTCTCGTCCTCGTCGAGCGGCTCGAGCGCGCGGACGTTCGCGTCCGGGTGCCATCGCTCGAGCGCCTCGCGGAGCGCCGAGACGCGCAGCGTGCGCCGCACGGCGTCGCGCTCGAACGCGGAGTCGATCACGTGCTGCAGCTCGTCGTCGCCGACGTCGAACACGGCGAGCGGCGGCGGCGACGCGGCGACGATCTTCTGCCGCGTCTCGGCGTCGTTCACGCCGAGGAACGGCGACGTGCCGGTGAGCAGCGCGTAGAGCGTCGCCGCGACGGCCCACACGTCGTCGGCCGCGGAGAGATCGCCGCCGAAGACGCGCTCGGGCGAGTGGAACGCGAGCGTCGTCGTCGTGGTGCGCAGGTCCGAGAAGCGGCCGGGCGACGTGCGCGACGCGCCCATCGTCTCGATCACGGCGGGCGACACGCTGCCGTGGAAGACGCCGTGCTTGTGGAGCGCCTCGAGCCGCTTGGCGAGGCGCACGACCCAGCCGACCGCGTCGAGCTCGTTCAGCGCCCCGTCGCGCTCGATCCGCTTTGCGAGTGATTCCACTTCCGGCTGCCGTGCGAGGTGAGGAGCGGGTCCGCGTTCTCGTTCTTCAGAACGCAGGGACCACGCCGCGCTCGTTCCTACCACATTGCCATCGGAACGAACCCCGCGTCTACGCCGCCGGAACGATGCGCACACGGCGCACGCGGCGGCCGGCGACGTCGGTCGCGACGAGCGTGTAGCCCTCGCACTCGACGCGCTCGTTCGGCTGCGCGGGGCGCTCGAGCCTGGCCAGGATGTACCCGGCGACGGTCTCGACCGATTTCACCTCGGGCTTCAACACGATGCCGACGTCGCGCTCGAGATCCTGGAGCATCAGGCGGCCGTCGACGTCGACGATGCCGCTCCCGCGGCGGTGGAGCGGGGCGAGCTCCTCGTCGGTCTCGTCGCGGATCTCGCCGACGATCTCCTCCAGCAAATCCTCGATCGTCACGAGGCCGAGGAACTCCGCGGCGTCGCTCGTGATGATGGCGACCGGGATCTGGCGCGCCTGCATCTCGAGGCGGAGGCGCTCGACGCTCGTCGACTCGCGCGCGTAGATGGGCTTGCGGAGGAGCTCGACGACGCGCGTCGCCTTGCGTCCGCCGGAGAGCACCTCGAAGAGGTCGCGCAGGTGCAGGTAGCCGAGCACCTCGCGGCTCTCCTCGTCGAGCACGGGGTAGCGCGAGTAGCCGGCGTCGTTCACGAACTTCACCGCGTCGCCGATGGTCATCGCGGCGCTCAGCGTCGCCGCGTCGCTGCGCAGGGTCATCACGTGGCGCGCGGTGCGCCGGCGCAGATCGAAGATGCGCACGAGCATGCCGCGGAGCATCGGGTCGAGGCCGACCGGGCTCGTCGCGAGCAGCATGCGGAGCTCCTCGGACGTGTGCATGATCTCGTCGCGCGCGGCGGGCTTGAGGCCGAACAGGCGCACGACCGCGTTCGCGCCCGTGTTCAAGAGCCAGATGAACGGGAACATCACGAGGTAGAAGCCGTGCAGCGGGCGCGCGGCGAAGAGCGTCATCTCGATGGTCTTCTGGATGGCGAACGACTTCGGCGCGAGCTCGCCGAGGATCGTGTGCAGCGCCGTGATCAAGACGAACGCGATCACGAGCGCGACCGTGTGCGCCGCGGTGAGCGAGAAGCGGCCGAGGAACGCGAGGTGAGGCTCGACGAGATCGGCGATCGCGGGCTCGCCGATCCAGCCGAGGCCGAGCGAGGCGATGGTCATCCCGAGCTGGTTCGCGGACAGGTACGCGTCGAGGCGCTGCGACATGCGGAGCGCGAGGCGCGCGCGCGCGTCGCCCCCGCGGACGAGCTGCTCGAGGCGCGTCGGCCGGACCTTGACGATCGCGAACTCGCTCGCGACGAAGAACGCGTTCAGCAGGATCAGGAACAGCGTCCCGATGAGATAGAACGCCGTCATGCGGCGGGCCCGCCCTCGGGCCTCAAGCGCGCGCCGCGGGCGCGGTCCCGCCGATGTCGGCGCGGGCGAGGATCTCGGCGCGGAGCTCGGCGGCGGGCTTGTCGGGCAGGCCGTCGAGGAGCTCGTCGGCCGGGCAGCGGCCGCGCTCGACGAGCGTCTTCAGGTGGGCGAGGTGCACGCGCTCGTCGTTGCCGCTCTTGTTGAGGTGCTTGCGACGCTCGAGGCCGCCCTCGGCGATCTCGATCAAGCGCTCGGCGAGCGCCGCGAGCTTCTTGCCGCGAAATTCGGCCTGGAGCGCGCGATCGGCGACGGCGGGACGGATCGCCTCGAGCTCGGCGAACGTCCAGTCGCGCGTGAGCTCGTCGGCCGCGTCGAGCGCCTTCGGGTCGTAGAGAACGCCGGTCCAGAGCGCGGGCAGCGCGCACACGAGCCGCGACGGGAGCGAGTCCGCGCCGCGCACCTCGATCGTGCGCTTGAGCCGCACCTCGGGGAAGAGCGTGTTGAGGTGTGTCTCCCAGTCCTTCTGGGTGGGCCTCTCGCCCTGGAAGCCGTGCTTCATGAAGCTGCGGAACGACTGACCCGTGTTCTCGACCACGCGCTCGCCGCGCTTCACCAGGAACATCGGCGCGTCGAGCGCCCACTCGACGTAATCGAGGTAGCGCGTGCCGTGATCGAGCACGTGCTCGAGCAAGCCCTGTCGATCGGGGTCGACCGAGAGCCACACGCGACCGCGATACGTGCGGCCGCCGAACGGCACGCCCTCGTAGAACGGCGAGTTCGCGAACATCGCGGTCACGAGCGGCGAGAGCTTGAGCGAGACGCGGAGCGCGCGAATGGCGCTCGCCTCGTCGGTGTAGTCGAAGTTCGCCTGCACCGTCGCCGTGCGGCGCATCATGTCGAGGCCGTGCTTGCCCCGAGTCGGCAGGTAGCGCTTCATGATGCCGTAGCGCTGCTTCGGCACCCACGTGAGGTCCTCCTGGCGCGCGAACGGGTGGAAGCCGACGCCGAGCCACGTGACGCCGAGCTCCTTCGAGATGTCGCGGAGCTCGGCGAGGTGGCCGCTGAACTCGGCGCAGATCTGGTGGACGTTCTCGAACGGCGCGCCCGAGAGCTCGAGCTGGCCGCCCGGCTCGAGCGTGACGGAGGCGTTCGTGCGCGTGAGGGCGATGAGCGGCCCCGCCTCGGTCTCGCGGTCCGCGAGCCACGCGTGGCGCTCGACCAGCGCGTTCAGCACGGTGACGATCGCGTGCTCGCCCGCGTACGGGATCGCCGCGCCGGTCTTCGCGTCGACGCCGAACTTCTCGCCCTCCGCGCCGATGCGGAACGCCGACGCGGGCTTCTGCGCTTCGTGGAACGGGACGAGCAGATCGTCGAGCGTCTCCACGCGAGCGGCCTCGCGGGCCTCGGACACCGGTGTCGCCATCCCGCCGGGGGTACCGCGTTACGGCGCAGGTGGGAACAACGACGAGCGCTCACCCTTCCGAAGTGACGCGGAGAGCGTCGCGAGGTGACGCGCGGTCGCGCCGACGCCGCCGCCGAGCGCGCGCGCCCCGGCGTCGAGCAGCGCGCGCGCGGCCTCGGCCCACGCGTCGGGCGCGGCCACCTCGCCGCTCGCCGCGAGCAGCACGCCGATGGGAACGCGCGTCGTCGCGCACAGGCGATCGACGAGGGCGGCGAGCCCGGCCGGCGCGTCGTGCGGCTCGATGTCGAACAGGATCGCGCTCGCGCCGGAGGCCGCCGCCGCCGACGCCGCGTCGACCAGAGCGCCCTCGGCGACGCTGTCCCGCGCGGGCCCGATGGCGACGACCGCCCACGTCGGCACGCCGGTGGCAGCGGCGCTCGCGACGGCAGCGTCCCGCGACCGGCACCGCGCCTCGGGCGTCGCTTGGCCGAAGCCGCGGGCGAGGATGAGCTCGCACCCCGCCGCGACGAGCCGCGCCGCGTGCGTGTCGAGCTCCTCGGCCACGCGCTCGGCGAGGCCGGGCGCGAGCGCGCGCGACCCGAGGAGGCCGGCGACGAGCACCGGCCGCGGCGCGACCTCGGCCGCGTCGATCGCCATCTCGATCGCGGCGCCCGTGAGCGCGGCGGCGCGGAACGCCATGCCGAGCCGGTGCAGCGCGCGCGGGACCGTCTCGCCCGTGGCCGCACAGAGCACGTCGGCGCCGGCGCCGATCTCGTGGTGGTAGAAGTCGGCGAAATCGGCCGCGTGATCGCGCACCTGCGCGCCGAGCTCCGCGGGCTCGCGCACGTCGACCCCGCGCGCGCCGAGCCCGGCGAGCGGATCGCAGCTCAGGAGCAGCGGGCGCCCGCCCGCGAGGCGCGACAGGAGAGGATGGACCGAGCTCACCGGACTAACGCGCGTCGTATCACCGCCAGCGCGCGTTCGGAACGCAAAGCCCACCGCGCGGGGCGCGTCGGCGGGAGGAGACGGCGGACGTCGATCGCCCATGCCGCCCCACCCGTGCGGCGCGGGGTGGAACCGGCGGTGTCTTGATCTGCATCTGTCTCGGCTTCGGGCTCTGCGCGCGGGCTCGGGCTCGGGCTCGGGGACGGGGACGGGGACGGGCTCGGGTGCGGGCTCGGGGACGGGCGCGGGCTCGGGTGCGGGCTCGGGTGCGGGCTCGGGCTCGGGCGCGGGCTCGGGCTCGGCTCGGGCTCGGGCTCGGGCTCGGGCTCGGGCGCGGGGACGGGGACGGGATTGGCGCTCGGGGACCGGCTCGGGGACGGCTCGGGGGCGGGAACAGGGATTGGCGCTCGGCTATCCCCATGG
>DASYCF010001033.1:0-3514 GCA_036500365.1 Byssovorax sp. | reverse complement strand
GGCGCGCTACAGCGAGGTCCTGCACGCGGGCGCGGTCGCGACGCCCACCCCGTCGGCGCAGCAGCGCAACACGTACACGAACGAGGACTACGTCGAGCCGCGCTTCTCGTCGCTCGCCCCACCGAAGCGCGCGAGCGGCGTGCGGTGGATCGTGGGCTTCTTCCTCAGCGGCGTCATCGTGCTGTTCGTCGTGACGCTCGGCCGCAAGATGCTCGTGTCGAGCGGCGCCAGCGCGTCGACGGCGAGCGAGGCGTCGAGCGACGATCGCGTGGCGAAGCTCCTCGGCGAGGGCGAGAAGGCGCTCACCGACGGCGACCTCGATGCCGCGCAGGAGCAGCTCGACAAGGCGAGCGCGCTCGCCGAAAAGGACGCGAAGGTCGCCGCCGCCGTCGCGCGGCTGGCCGTCACGCGCGGAGACGTGGCGTGGCTCCGCGTGAAGCTCCTGCCCGACGGCGACCCCGATCTCGCGGGCGCGAAGAAGTCCCTCGCCAGCGACGCCGAGCGCGCGCGCAAGGCCGTGGCGCACGCGTCCGAGCTCGCGCCGAACGACCTCGCCGTCACGCGGGCGCACATCGACGCGCTCCGGATCGCGGGCGACGTCGCCGGCGCGCGCAAGGTCGTGCCTCAGATCTCGAGCCTCGGCGCGCAGCCCGAGACGGCGCTCGCGCTCGCCGCGCTCGATCTCGACGAGGCGAAGGTCGACTGGCCGCCCGTCATCGGCCGCCTTCGCACGGCGACCGCCGCCGAGGGGCGCGCCGGCCGCGCGCGCTCGATGCTCGTGTACGCGCTCGCGAAGAGCGGCGACGGCGCGGCCGCGAAGGCCGAGCTCGCCGAGCTCGAGGCGTCGCACCCGCTCACGCACGCGCTGCGCGCCTTCCTCGGCAAGGCCGGCGGCACCGTCGATCTGTCGACGTTGCCCGAGGTCGGCAAGGAGATCCCCGCCGACTGGCGCGACGCGCTGAAGCAAGCCGACGCCGCGAAGGGAAAGGGCAACCGCCCGCGCGCCGAGGCGCTCTATGCGGGCGCGATCGAGGAGAGCAAGGGCGAGCCCGAGGCGCTGGCTGGCTTCGCCGATTACAAGTGGGAGACCGGCGACAGGCCGGGCGCGCAGAAGCTCTACAAGCAGGCGCTCGCCAAGGCGCCCGCTTCGAGCGCGCTCGCGAAGCACGCGAAGGAGCGGCTCGAGGCGCGCGCGGAGCGCCGCGAAGAGGCGGAGCCACCGCCGCGTCACCGCGAGCCGGCGCCCGAGCGCGAGATCGAGCCGTCGATCCCGCTGCCGCCGTCGGGGAACGGGAACATCGACACGAGCGATCTGCCGGGCGTCAAGGCTCCGCCGGCCGCGCCGAACGCCGCCCCGCCGCCGCCCGCTCCCGCGCCGGCCGACGACCTGCCGAAGCCCGCGCCGAAGCCCGCCGCGCCGGCCGGCGTCGACACGTCGGATCTCCCGGGGTTGAAATGAGGCGAACGCGCTCGACCACCCTCGGCGTCGTCGCGCTCGCCGCGCTCGCGTGCGCGCCGTCGATCGGCTGCGAGGGTCGGCCGCGCATCGAGTCCGAGTCGAAGCCGAAGCTGACGACGGGCGGCGAGGGCAGCGTCGCCGAGATCGATCTCACGCACGGCGCGCCGGAGCGGAGCGCGGACGGCGTGCTCTCCGCGCCGAGCAAGCGCACGTACGTCGACCTCGTGCGGCTGCTCGGCGCGCTCGATCCCGGCGACTCGACGAAGGGCGTGTTCGTGCGGCTCGGCGGCGCGCCATTCGGGCTCGCGCGCGCGCAAGAGATCGGCGCCTTGCTCGGCCGCATCCGCGCGAAGGTGCCCGTCGTCTGTCACGCCGACGACTACAACAACACGTCGATGTACGTCGCCGCCGCGGGCTGCTCGCGCATCTGGGTCAGCCCGGCGGGCGGCGTCGAGACGGTCGGCATCGCCGCGCAGCTCCTCTTCGCGCGGAGCCTGTTCGACAAGCTCGACGTGTCGGTCGACTTCCTCCAGGTCGGCAAATTCAAGGGCGCCGAGGAGCCGTTCACGCGCGACGCGCCGAGCCCCGAGGCGCGCGCGTCGCTCGAGGGCACGCTGCGCGGCCTTCGCGCCGCGTGGCTCAAGGGCATCACCGAAGGCCGCTCGAGCGCGCAGGGCATCGACGAGGCGGTCGAAGACGGCCCGTACGGCCCGGAGGAGGCGAAGCGACGCGGCCTGGTCGACGCGATCGGCTACCTCGACGACGCGAAGGACGACGTGAAGGCGCTCGCGAAGGCCGACTCGATCGTGTCGCGCTTCGGCTCGGGGGACACGGCGGCGCCCGTCGGGAAGGGCCTCTCCGGCGTGCTGCGCGCGCTCTCCGGCTCGTCGCACGGCGGCGCGCACGTCGCCGTCGTGCCCGCGATCGGCGCGATTACGATGGCGCCCGCGCGCTCCTTGCTCGGCGCCGCCGAGGGCATCAGCGAGCACGAGCTCGGCAAGGTCGTCGCGAAGCTCACGAAGGACGACGCGGTGAAGGCCGTCGTCGTGCGCATCGACTCGCCCGGGGGCTCGGCGCTCGCGTCGGACCTGCTCTGGAAGAAGCTCATGAAGCTCCGCGAGAAGAAGCCCGTCGTCTTCTCGATCGGCGGCATGGCGGCGAGCGGCGGCTATTACCTCTCGTGCACGGCGAGCAAGATCGTCGCCGAGCCCGGGAGCATCGTGGGCTCGATCGGCGTCGTCGGCGGCAAGCTCGCGTTCGGCAAGGCCATCGAGCGCTACGGCGTGCACGCCGAGACGGTCGCCGCGTCGCCCGATCCCGCCAAGGCCGCGCGCGCCGCGTACAACTCCCCGTTCACGCCGTGGGACGAGCCGACGCGGGCGCGCGTGCTCGCGTCGATGACGTCGATCTACGAGCTCTTCCTCGCGCGCGTCGCCGAGGGACGCGGCATGAAGGTCGAGGAGATCGCGCCGAGCGCCGAGGGCCGCATCTTCGGCGGGCTCGAGGCGAAGGAGCGCAAGCTGGTCGACGAGATCGGCGGCTTCGAAGACGCGCTCAAGCTCGCCGACAAGCTCGCCGACCTGCCCGAGGACACCCCGATCGAGGTCGTCACCGACTCGCCGAACTTCCTCGACCTGCTCGAGGGCGGCGGCGACGACGGCGACGGGTCGCGCGCGGCGACCGAGGTCGCGCAGGCCCTCTCGCCCGACGTCGCGGCCGCGCTCCCGTTCGTCCGCGAGGGCCTCGCGCGCGCGCCCGAGCTGACCGAGTTCACGACCGCCGTCTCGCCGCTGCTCACGGGCGAGACCACGCTCGTGACGACGCCGTTCGCGCTGACGATTCGCTGACGCCGGCTCGGAGCCGGCTCGGAGCCGCGGGTCAGAAGTCGAAGAACTCGTACATGTTCTGCGCGCCGACGGCGGCGCCGACGCGGGGGAAGCCCCAGAGGTCTTCCATCGTGGCGAGGTAGCTCGCGTGCGAGAGCGGCGTGTTCGACACGAAGCCGGCCTGCTTGAGCTTCGGGCTGATGACGATCATCGCGACGTGATCGTCGGT
>DASYCF010001032.1:0-13479 GCA_036500365.1 Byssovorax sp. | reverse complement strand
ACGATCAGGCGGTTGCCGCCGACGCGTTCTCGATCTCGATCACGGTGAGCGACGGCGTCGCGCTGAGCGAGGCGATGACGCCCGGCTACGCGGCGTCGATCGACACGTCGAGCGCCCGCGTGAGCGCGTCGTTCACGGCCGAGCGCTTCGTGCCCGACGGCGACTTCGAGCTCGCGTATCAGCGCGCCGACGCGGCGCCGGTGCACGTCGCGACGTACGCGCCGCGCGCGCGCGAGTTCGGCGACGACAGCGGTCGCGCGTACGCCGCCGTCCGGCTCCACGTCGAGCTCCCCGACGGGGCGCCCGCGCCGGAGCGCAAGAGGATCGACCGCGCGATCGCCGTCGACGTGAGCCACAGCCAGTCGAAGGAGACGATCGCCGAGGCGGCGACGCTCGCGGCGCGCCTGCTGCGTGACCTCGATCCGGGCGAGCGCTTCGTGGTCCTCGCGTGCGACAGCGCCTGCGACGCGTACCCGGAGGACGGCCTCGCGGCGTCGAGCGACGACGAGATCAAGAAGGCCACGGCGTTCCTCGCGGCGCGCGCGCCTGGCGGCTCGTCGGATCTCGCGGGCGCCGCGCTCGAGGCGGCGCATCGCCTCGGCGGCAGCGCGTCCGCGCAGGCCGTGATCCTGGGCGACGGCGCGCCCACGTCGGGCGAGCTCTCCGCCGCCGCGATCGCGCGCCGCGTTCGACCCGCGCTCGAGGGCGGGCACGTCGACCTGCGCCTCTTGGGCATCGGGCGCACGGTCGACGAGGTGGTGCTCGCCGATCTCGCGCGGGCGCTCGACGCCGGCTACGCGCGCGCCGCCGACGGGCGATCGACGAAGGAGCGCGGCGACGATCTCGCCATCGCGCTGCGTCGCCCGCTCGTCCGTGCGGCCAAGCTCACGCTGCCGAGCGGCTTCGACGACGTGCTGCCCGCCCGCCTGCCGAGCCTCGCCCTCGGCGAGGACGTGACCGTGCTCGCGCGCGTCGAGCCCGGCGCGAGGTCCGGCGACGTCACGCTCGAGGGCACGCTCGACGGCGCGGCGTACAAGCTCGCGCGCGCGGCGAAGGTCGAGGACGGCGGCTTCCAGAACGCGATCGTGCCGCGCCTGTGGGCCGAAGCGCGCATCGCCGACCTCGAGGCGGCCGACGACAAAGACACGTCGCGCGAGGTCGTCGCGCTGTCGAAGGCGTTCCACGTCATGTCGCGCAAGACGAGCCTGCTCGTGCTCGAGAACGATCGCATGTTCTCCGCGTACGGCATCGAGCGCACGACGAAGGGCGCGGCCGATCAGAGCGATCACGTGTTCGGCATGGTCGGCGGCGCGCCGCTCGCGACGAGCGCCGAGCCGAGCGCGTTCGGCGCGATGGGCGTCCTCGGCGGCGCCTCCGTGCCCGAGCCGATGTCAGCGACGTCGCCGTGGGGCGCGAGCGCAGGCAGCGATCCGATGTCGGCGCGCGGCAACATGTGGGGCGACGGCGTCGGCCCATCGCTCGGCGCCGGCGGCCTCGGCCTCAGCGGCGTCGGCGAGGGCGGCTCCGGCAAGGGCGACGGGATCGGCCTCGGCAGCATCGGCACGATCGGCCACGGCGCCTCGAACGGCGCGGGCCAAGGCTTCGGCTCCGGCCACGGCCGGCTCGGCGGGAGCCACAAGTCGAGCGCGCCGCAGGTCCGCATGGGCGCGTCGCAGGTCTCCGGTCGCATGCCGCCCGAGGTCATCCAGCGCGTCGTACGGATGAACTTCGGCCGCTTCCGGCTCTGTTACGAGCAGGCGCTCGCGAAGGACGCGAACCTGCAGGGCCGCGTGAGCGTGCGGTTCCTCATCGCGCGCGACGGCAGCGTGGCCGCGTCGAGCGACGGCGGCAGCGACATCGGCGACGCGAACATGGTCCAGTGCGTCGTCAACGCGTTCCGCTCGCTGTCGTTCCCGACGCTTCCGGACAGCAGCGGGCCCGTGACCGTCGTCTACCCGCTCCAGTTCGCGTCCGACGGCACGCGCCCGACGTCGCCGCCGCGCGCGCCCGAGAAGCCCGTCGCGCCGCTGCCGGCGGAGAAGGTGTGGCCGCTGCGCCCGGACGAGATGCCGCCGAAGCCGCTCGCGCATCACCGCGCCGGCGACGAGCGCTGGCGGAGCTCGAGCGACGCCGTGGTCGCGAAGGCGCGGAGCGAGGCGGCGTCCGATCCGGCGAGCCGCAAGCGACGCGAGGCGCTCGTGCGCGCGCTGCTCGGCCGAGGACAGTTCGACGAGGCGCGCGTCGTGGCCGAGGCGTTCGCCGACGCGGACCCGGACTCCGTCGTCGCTTCGGAGCTCGTGGCCGAGGCGCGTGCGGCGACGGGTGACGGGGCGGGCGCGCTCACGGCGGTCGACGCCGCGGTCGAGAGCGCCCCGCGCAGCACGACGGCCCACGGCCGCGCGGCGCGCGCGTTCGAGGCGGCGGGCGACGAGCGGCGCGCGTGCGCCCACTGGCGCTCCCTCGCGGAGCTCGAGCCGGGCGACGACGGCGCGATCGCCGAGTCGCTCCGGTGCCGCGCGCGGAGCGCCGACGGGCGCGCGACCGCCGAGGCGGAGGCGAAGGACATCGACAAGCGCGGCCCGCGCGTCGCCGCCCTCGTCGCGGCGTTCGAGCGCGGTGACGCGCCGGCGTTCGAAGACCACGCGCCGGCGGGCGGGCTCGTCGCGAAGGTCACGTGCGCCGACGGCCACGAGCGCTGCGGCGCCGTCGTCGTCGTGACGCCGCAGGGGATCGTCGTGTCGCCGTGGACGCCCGGCTCGTGGCGCGCCGGGGCAGGCGAGGTCGCCGTCGGCGCGCTCTGGAACGGCGCCTACAAGACCCGGCTGGTCGGCGCCAGCGTCGGCGTGAGGGCGACGGTCACCGTGCGCGCCCTCGGCGCGACGCGCGCCTTCGAACTCGACCCCACGTCGCCCGACGAGACCGCGGCGATCACGCAGCTCGAGAACATGGAGTGGGGAAGCTGACCGCGCTCACGGCGCCTCGGGTTCGGCGACGAGGCTCGGGTCGTCGAGCGCGCGCGCGGCGGCGAGGACGTCGGCCGCGTAGCCGTTGATCGCGCCGCGCCGCGTGAGCTCCCACGGGTCGCGCGTGCCCTGCTCCGCGATCGCGCGCCGCACGTGCTGCTCGCCCTCGTTGTAGCCGTCGAGCGCGAGCGCCTCGTCGCCGAACTCGGCCATGAGATCGGCGAGCAGGTGCGCGGCGGCCGCCGTCTCCTTCGCCTCGTCGAGCCGCTCGTCGGCCTCGTCGTCGACTCGGAGGCCGTAGCGGCGCGCCGTCGCGGGGATGAACATCCACACGCCCGCGCCGCGCTGGCCCGGCGCAGCCGACTCACCGACGACGCCCGCCTCGCCGAGGTTGCGATAGCGCGACTCGACGATCGGCACCGCGGCGAACGCGCGGGGGAGGCCGCGCGCGTCGAGCGCCGCGAGCACGGCCGCGCGCCGGTCGCCGAACCGCGCGATCGCCGCCGCGACCTCGGCGCGCGCGTCGCCCTCGCGCAGCCGACCGAGCGCCGCCGCGACCTCCGCGCTCGGGGGCGCCGCCGCCTCCGCCGCGCACCCCAAGAGCGCCCCCCCCACGATCGCCGACATCAACCATTGAATTCCAGCCATATCCCTGCTCCTCGTGCTCGTGCTCGTGCTCGTGTTCGGTGCAACGTGCCAGTCGCCAATCGCACGGCCTCGCATGGTGTCCATCGTGTTGTAAAACTAAAACAATAGTTGTGTCAACTAACGAATACGTAGATCGCACGAAGCTCGCGTGCTAGGGCTCGCTTCGTGGACGATTCGGCGGACAAGCTGCTCACGGGCGTCGAGCTCGAGCTCATGGAGATCCTCTGGCGGATCGAGCGCGGGACCGTGCGCGACGTGCTCGCGCGGCTCCCGGCCGATCGGCCGCTCGCGTACACGTCGGTGTCGACCGTGCTGCGCATCCTCGAGCAGAAGGGCTTCGTGACCGCCTCGGCCGACGGGCGCGCGCACGTGTACGCCCCCACGATCACCCGCGTGAGCTACGAGGCGACGAGCGTGAAGCACCTCGTCGGTCAGCTGTTCGACGGAAGGCCCGCGGGCCTCGTCCGGCGCCTCGTCGACTCGGCCTCGCTCACCGACGCCGACGTCGCGGAGCTCCGCGCGCTGCTCGACAGGCCGCGAAGGCGATGAGCGCGCTCGGGCTCGCGGCCGCGTTCGCGGCGATGCAGGCGTGCATCTGCGTCGCGTATGGGCTCGCCGCGCTCGTCGCGCGCGCGCCGGGGCTCACCGCTCGAGCTCGCGTCGCCATCGTGCGCGCGCTCGCGGTGCTCGCGTGCGTCCTCCCGCTCTCGTTCACGTTTGCGCGAGCTCCCTCGCTCGGCTTCGCGCCGCCGATTCAGGTGTTCGCCGCGGCCGCGCGCAGGGCTCCCGTCACGTCGTCCGGCGCCGCGGTCGTGCAGATGGCGTCGTCTTCGATCGAACCTGCCCGCACGATCGACGCGCGGTGGCTCGTCGCGGCCGCGGCGGCGGTCGCGCTCGCGGGCGTCGCGCTCGCCGCGTCGACGGCCCTCCGCGCGCGCGGCGAGATCGCGCGCGTCCTCGCCTCGTCCCTGGTCGTACACGACGTCGGCCGCGCGCGCGTCGTCGTGTCGAGCGCGACGTCGACGCCGTTCGCAGCTCGCGCAAGCGGCCGCGCGATCGTAATCCTCGACGTCGAGACCTTCGCGTCGCCCCATCGCCGCGCCGCGCTTCGTCACGAGCTCACGCACCATCGACGCGGTGATCTCGCTTGGGCCGCGCTGCTCCTCGGCCTCGTCGCGCCGTCGTTCGCGAGCCCGCTCGCGCGTCGCCTGCTGGCGCTGCTCGGCGATCTCGACGAGCTCGCGTGCGACCAGGCGGTGCTCGCGCGCGGCGGCTCGCGCGACGCGTACGCGCGCTGCCTCGTCGACGCCGTCGGCCGCGCGACGGCGGCGCGCGTGTTCGCGCCGTCCCTCACTTCGCGCGCGCTCCTCGGCATGCGGCTCCGCGCGATCACGAGCCCGCGGCGGGCGTCGCGCGCGCTGTCGCTCGCGGTCGCGCTCGTCGCCGCGGGCGCGCTCGCCTCGGCCGCGGCGTTCGCGGGGGCGGTCGCCGTCGATCGCCGCGTCGATCGCGCCGCCGCGCACGAGGCGATCCTGCGCGCGCGCGCCGCAGGGCTCGACGTGCCCGAGTCGCCGGAGGTGCTCGCCGCGCTCGACCGCCTCGCCGCGACGCCCGACGGCGCGCGCTTCGCCAGGGCGGCGCTCGCGCGTCGCAGCGATCTCGCCCCCGCGTTCGGACGCGCGCTCTCGGCGCACGGCGTCCCGCGCGCGCTCACCGCCGTCGCGCTCGCGGAGTCGGGCTATCGCGACCTCGACGAGGCGGCGCCGGGAGGCAGCTCGCTCGCGCCGGGCGAGGAGGCGGGCGCGGGCGTGTGGATGTTCATCCCGTCGACGGCGCGCGCGTACGGCCTTCGCGTCGATCGCGGCGTCGTCGACGAGCGGCTCGACGTCGCGCGCGAGACCGACGCGGCCGCGACGCTGCTCGCCGATCTGCACGCCGAGCTCGGCGACTGGGCGCTCGCGCTCGCCGCGTACAATCAGGGAGCCGCGCACGTGCGCCGCGCGATCGCGCGCGAGGGCACGCGCGACGCGACCGAGCTCGCGCGACGCGGCGCGCTCAACGGCTACGTCGCCACGGTGATGGCCGCCGCGCTCGTCGAGCAGGCGCCCGAGCTCGTCGCTCGCTGAGCCGATTCGACCCGATCCCCAGCGCGAATTGGCCCGTTTATTCGGGCTGATCGCGGCGCCGGTGCTAGCGTCCACCGCGTGGACGACGCGCTGCTCCTGTTCGTCGATCCGGACGAGGCGCTCCAGCGCGCGGTCATCGCCGCCGCCGTCGGCACCGGCGTGCGCGTCGTCGCCGTGGAGGACGCGCGGCGCGCGCTGAACCTCGCGCGGGTCATCGCCCCCGCCATCGTCGTGACCGAGCTCGAGCTGCCCGCCGAGGACGGCGTGTGGCTCGCGTCGCAGCTGCGCGCCGAGGTCACGCTCGAGCTCACGCCGATCGTCCTCGTCACGTCGTCGCGCGAGCTCTCGACGCGTCTGCGCGCGCTCGAGAACGGGGTCGACATCCTCGTCAACAAGCCGATCGACGCGGTCGGCGTGCTCGGTCAAGTGCGCGCGCTCGGCGCGATGGCTGGGCGCATCCAGGATCGCTCCGCGGTCTCCGGCGTGATGAACCGACCCGCGCTCGACGACGAGCCCGCCGTGACCGCGCGCCCGCCGCTCCAAGGCGATCTCGCCGTCATGCCCGTGAGCACCGTGTTCACCATTCTGGAGCTCGACCAAATGAGCGGCGTCCTCGAGGTGCCGCTGTCGGCGACCGAGCGCCTCCTCGTGCACGTCGCGTCGGGCTACGTGGAGCGCGGCGAGCGGAGCGGCACCGTCCTCGCGCCGGCCGACGCGGTGCGCGCCGCCCTCGCGCCGAAGGGTGGACACTTCGAGTTCCGCGTCGGTCCCAAGAAGAAGCCCCCTCGCGACGCGACGCCGACGACCCGCTACATCTGGGCGGCAGTCGACGACGCGGCGAAGTCGAGCCTGTCCCTCGGCCGCCTCGGCGACGAAGACGTCACGTAGCGTGTGCGCTGTCTCGGCGAGCCGATGGCAGCGTCTGGATACAATACGCCGCGCGATCGTCCGCCACGATGGCCTGGATCGAGACATCGGGCTCGATCGGGAGCGTCGTGCCCCCGTCGACGTCGGTGCCGTCCTTCGCCGCGCAGACGATCGTGTCGCCCGTCGAGATTCCCAGGCCGAAGCACACGTCGTCGCTCTCCAGCAACGGCCAGAACATCATCACCTTGCAGCGCGTGGTCAAATGAGCGTCGTCCCGCTACATTCGCGCGCGTGACGATCGACCCCGAGGAGCTCCGCGGCAAGGTCGAGGCCGCGTTTGCCGATCGCGCGCGCCTCCAGGACGAGGCGCACGAGCGCGCCGTGGTCGCCACGGTCGACGCGCTCGATCGCGGCGAGCTCCGCGTCGCCGAGAAGCAGGGCGACGCGTGGATCACGCACGCGTGGGTGAAGCAGGCGATCCTCCTCTACTTCGCCGTCCGCAAGATGGAGCGCATCGAGCTCGGGCCGTTCGAGTTCCACGACAAGATCCCCTTGAAGAAGGGCCTCGATCGCGCGGGCGTGCGCGTCGTCCCGCCGGGCGTCGTGCGCCACGGCGCGTTCCTCGAGCCCGGCGCGATCGTGATGCCCGGCTACGTCAACATCGGGGCGCGCGTCGGCGCCGGCACCATGGTCGACACGTGGGCGACCGTCGGCAGCTGCGCGCAGATCGGCCGCGACGTGCACCTCGCGGGCGGCGTCGGCATCGGCGGCGTGCTCGAACCGCCGGGCGCGCGCCCCGTGATCATCGAGGACGGCGCGTTCGTCGGCTCGCGCGTCGTCGTCGTCGAGGGCGTGATCGTCGAGCGCGAGGCCGTGCTCGGCGCGGGCGTCGTGCTCACGTCGTCGACGACCATCCTCGACGTCTCGGGGCCGACGCCGATCGAGCACAAGGGCCGCGTGCCCGCGCGCAGCGTCGTCATCCCGGGCGCGCGGATGAAGTCGTTCCCGGCCGGCGACTACGCGGTCCCGTGCGCGCTGATCATCGGCACGCGCAGCGCCTCGACCGACAAGAAGACGAGCCTCAACGAGGCGCTCCGCGACTTCGCGGTGCCGGTGTGAGCGCCGCCGACGACGCGCGCCTCGCGGAGACGCTGCTCTGGCTCTGCGCGATCCCCTCGCCGATCGGCGAGGAGCGCGCGCTCTGCGACGCCGTGCTCGCGCGCCTCTCGAAGGCGAAGCTCGCCGCGCCTGCCCGACGCTACGGCGACTCGATCGTCGTGCCCGTCACCCGCGGCACCGGCGGCGCGAAGATCGCGCTCGCGGGCCACCTCGACACGGTTCGCACGTCGCACGACGGACCCGCGCGCGTCGACGGCGACAAGCTCTACGGCGCGGGCGCGAGCGACATGAAGAGCGGCATGGCGCTGATGATCGATCTGGTCGAGCGCGACCTCGCGCGGCTCGCCGGCGTCGACGTCACGCTCGTCTTCTATGCGCGCGAGGAGGGCCCGTTCCTCGAGAACGAGCTCGGCGTCGTCCTCGCCGAGGACGCGGAGCTCCGCGCGCAGGACCTCGCCGTGTGCCTCGAGCCGAGCGACAACAAGCTGAGCCTCGGCGCGTCCGGCTCGATCCACGCGACGGTCACGTTCGAGGGGCGGACGTCGCACAGCGCGCGGCCGTGGCAGGGCGAGAACGCGATCCACAAGGCCGGGCCGTTCCTGTGCGAGCTCGCCGCGCTCGCGCCGCGCGAGGTCACGATCGACGGCTTCGTCTATCGGACCGTCACGAGCGCCACGATGGCGGGCGGCGGGCGCATGCGCAACATCGTGCCCGACGCGTTCGAGCTCAACGTGAACCACCGCTTCTCGCCCGACACGTCGCTCGCGCGCGCCCAGGAGGACGTGCTCGCGCTCGTCGCCGGCCGCGCGAAGGTCGAGTTCAAGGATCTGTCGCCGTCGGCGCTGCCGTACGCGTCGCACCCGCTCGTCGTCGCGCTGCACGAGGCGGGCGCGCTCGGCGTCGAGCCGAAGCAGGCGTGGACCGACGTCGCGCGCTTCGCCGAGCTCGGCGTCCCCGCGGTGAACTTCGGCCCCGGCGTCAACGCGCAGGCGCACCAGCGCAACGAGTGGACGTCGATCGCGCAGCTCGCCGTGGGCCGCGCGATCTTGCTGCGCTGGCTCGCCGCCATCTCGCGCTGAACGTCACAGGAGCCCGACGAACGCGACGATCGCGCGCTGATCTTCGGGCGAGAGCGGGGTCATGTCGGCGGGCGCGCCGCCCGCGTGCGAGAACGTGCCGCGGCCCTCGCGCGCGCGAGACAGCACGTCGACGAGCGTCGGCGACGAGCCGTTCGTGAAGTAGGGCCGCTTCTTGTAGAGCCGTCGCAGCGCGGGGACGCGCGCGCCGAGCTCGTGCACGTACGGCTCGATGCCCGTCTTCTCGTAGCGCGCCGCCGCCCAGAGGATGGGGCCGCTCGCCGACAGCACGCGCTTCTCCCAGTCGCCGAACGGGACCGCGCTGCGCGCGTCGTCGGCGACCGTGCGCGCCTCGTGGCAGCGCGCGCAGTGATCGCGGAACGCGGCCGCACCCGCGCGCTCGAGGTCGTCGAAGCTCCGGCGAGGCGCCGAGATCGGGTTCTCGCGCGGCGTGAAGTCGACGAGGAAGCGGATCAGCGCCGCGCGGAGCTCGAGCGGCGTGATCTCGACCGGCCCGTCGCCCGCGGCTGTGCCGAGGATCGCGCCGAGCCACGGCGACTCCTTCACGGTCAACGTGAACCAGGGGTCGTGGCCGCTGTTCGCGTTCGCGACGCGGAACTCGCTCTGCACCATCGCGGCGAGGTTCGGGTCGAGCGCGCGCGAGAAGTACGGTCGATCGCCGAAGAGCCCGAGCAGCGGCCGCGTCGTCGCGCGGATGTCGCCGCGCCCGGTCGCGTGCGTGCGCCCGTCGACGTAGCCCTCGAAGTGACACGTCTCGCACGTGAAGCGGCTGAGGCGGCCCTCCGCGTGTTGCCACGGCGCCATGAGCGTCGTGAAGAAGACCGCCTGGCCGACGCGGGACATCGGATCGCGCGGCGGAGCGCCCGTGTCGGGGATGCTGACGACGGCGGAGCGCCCGTCGCCGTCGACGCTCACGCTCGCCCACGCATCGAGCAGGGGATCCGCGCCCGCGAGGTGCAGGTGGCGCGTGCCGTCGGCCGCCGTCACGGTCGTCGCGGCGACGGCGACGACGCCGGGCGGAGCGTGGAGCGCGCGCTCCGACGCGAGCGCCCCCGTGCGCGCGTCGAGCGTGAGGTCGACGCCCTCCGCGCTGCCGGCGCCGACCGCGACGACGCGCGCGCGCCGGTCGTCGAGCGTCAGCACGATGGCCTTCGGCGTGACGACGCCTCGCTCGCTCGCGTTCACCGCGGCGACGCGAGCGATTTTCGCGTCGCCTCGTGTGACGCGCAGCAGGTACACGAACGAGTCGACGAAGCCGAACGAGCCCTCCGTGCGATCGAGCGCGTGATCCTCGACGCCCCCGGCGGCGATGACGAGCCCGTCGCCGTCCGGCTTCGCGTCGAAGCCGAAGAATGGGCCGTCGATGGTCGCGCGCGCCGCGTGCTCGACGTCCGGTGCGCCGCCTGCGCCGACGGGCACCGCGACGATCGCGTGGTCGAAGAGGCACGCCGCGACGAGCCACGCGCCCGCGCGCGCGAGCCGAAACGGACCGCCGCAGAGCCGCGCGGCGCCGCGCGTGCCGCCTCCGTCGAGCGACGCCCAGAGGAGCCGATCGTCCTTCTCTTCCACCGCGTACAGCACCCGCTCGGGGCCGACGGCGAGCCCGCGGATCGACGTCGCCTCGCCGATCGAGACCACCTCGCGCGGGTCGCGAAAGCCGGTGGCGTGCATGTGCAAGACGACGACGTCGGCGCTGCGCTCGCTCGCCACGAACACGTCGTCGCCGAGCGAGGCGATGGCGGAGGCGCCCGTCGGCCCGTCGCCGCGGCCGAGCGGGCGGAGATCGTCGTCGAGGCGCTGCACGACGCTGCGGCCGCGCAAGAGGCCCACGTAGCCACCGCCCGGCAGCGCGAGGATCGCGTACGGGTCCGGGCCGAGCGACCAGCTGGAGGGCGGGCGCGTCGTGAAGTCGACCGCCGCGAGCTCGGCGTCTTCGAACGCGTGGAGCGACGCGCGCCCGACCGGCCGCGAGCGATCGAGCTCGTCGGCGCGCCCGGGCCCGCACGCGGCCGCAGTCAGCAGCAGCGCAGCAGCGACTCGCGGCCGCATGGCAGATTCGGACCGAGCGAAGCGAGGTCGGGGTTCGGGGCCGCTCGCGGCCCCATCGTCGCTACCAGCCGTTGCCCTCGTCCTTCGGCGCGCCCGCGTCGGCCTTGGCGCTGTGCGCCGGCGCCGGCGTCGCCTTCGCTGCGGCGGTCGCCTTGGCGGGCGGTGACGCGGGTTTGTCGTCGCCGCACGCGGCGACGCCGAGGACGAGGAACGACAACGAGACGAGGAGCGCCGCGGCGAGCTTCATGGCGCGCAGCATAGCGCAGGGCGCGCGCCGCGACGGCAACGCTCGTTTCCGCCCGCCGCCGTCCGGGACGAGGCCCCGCCGCCATGCGACGCTCGCCGCATGAGCGAGACGCGCCACGCGACGTGCCCGTTGTGCGAGGCGATCTGCGGCGTCGAGGTCGAGGTCGAGGGCGACCGCCTCGTGTCCGTGCGGGGCGACGCCGACGACGCGTTCAGCCGCGGCTACATCTGCCCGAAGGCCGTCGGCCTCATCGACATCCACCACGATCCGGACCGCGTCCGCGCGCCGCTGCGCCGCGTCGGCGGCCGCCTGGTCGAGGTCGGCTGGGACGAGGCGATCGGCGAGATCGGCGAGCGCATCGCGAAGATCCAGCGCGCCCACGGCAAGGACGCGGTCGCCTTCTACTACGGCAACCCGACGGCGCACGCGTACTCGGCCGTGCTCTTCGGCATCCTCTTCCGCGAGCAGCTCGGCAGCCGCAACGCGTACTCGTCGAACTCGGTCGACGCGCTGCCGCGGCTCTTCACGTCGCTCAAGGTCTTCGGCAACCAGGCGATCTTGCCCGTCCCCGACCTCGAGCGCACGGCGTTCCTGCTCGTCCTCGGCGCGAACCCCGTCGTCTCGAACGGCAGCGTGATGACGGCGCCCGACGTGAAGCGGCGGCTCGCGGCGATCCGCGCGCGCGGCGGCACGATCGTCGTCGTCGATCCGCGCCGCACCGAGACGGCGGCGCTCGCCGACCAGCACGTGTTCATCCGCCCAGGCTCCGACGCGCTCCTGCTCGCGGCGATGATCCGCACCCTCTTCGAGGAGGGCCTCGCGAGGCCGGGCCAGCTCGCCGACGTCGTCGACGGGCTCGACGTCGTGCGCGCCGCGCTCGCGCCGTTCACGCCGGCGCGCGTCGCGAAGGCGACCGGCGTCGAGGCGGGCGTCATCGAGCGGCTCGCGCGCGCGTTCGCCGCGGCGCCGTCGGCGGCGTGCTACGGGCGCCTCGGCACGTGCGTGCAGGAGTTCGGCGCGACGACGTCGTGGCTCGTCGACGTGCTGAACGTCGTCACCGGCAACCTCGATCGTCCGGGCGGCGCGATGTTCGCGAGCCCGGCCGTCGACCTCGGCGCGCTCGCGGCGCGCATCGGCCAGCGGGGCTCGTACGCGACGTTTCGCAGCCGCGTGCGCGGCCTCCCCGAGTTCAACAAGGAGCTCCCCGCCGCCGCCCTCGCCGAGGAGATCGACACGCCGGGGCAGGGGCAGGTGCGCGGCCTCGTCACGCTCGCCGGCAACCCCGTGCTCAGCGTTCCCGACGGCACGCGCCTCGATCGCGCGCTCGCGTCGCTCGATCTCATGGTGTCGATCGATCTCTACGTGAACGAGACGACGCGGCACGCCGAGTTCGTCCTGCCGCCGAGCTTCGGGCTCGAGCACGATCACTACCCGCTCCTGTTCCACGCGCTCGCCGTGCACAACACCGCGCACTACTCGCCCGCCGTGTTGCCGAAGCCCGCGGGCGTGCGGCACGACTGGGAGATCCTCGTCGCGCTCACGGCGTCGCTCGAGCGGGCGCGGGGCGGCGCGCGCCGAGCGCTCGGCGCGGTCGAGGGCGCCCTCTTGCCGAAGCTCGGGCCGCGCGGGCTCCTCGCGCTCTTGCTCAAGACCGGCGGCAAGACCACGCTCGCCGAGCTCGACGCGACGCCGCACGGCAAGGACCTCGGGCCGCTCGTGCCGCGCCTCCGCGAGATGCTCGGCCGCCGCAGGGTGACGATCGCGCCCGCCGAGCTGATCGCCGATCTGCCGCGCCTCGCCCGCCGCGCCGACGACGCGACCGCCGACGACGGCGCGCTCCTGCTCGTCGGCCGGCGCGATCTGCGCAGCAACAACTCCTGGATGCACAACAGCGCGCGCCTCGTGAAGGGCAAGCGCCGCGACACGCTGCTGATGCACCCGACCGACGCGGCGTCGCGCGGCATCGGCGCTGGCGACTTCGCGCGCGTGTCGTCGAAGACCGGCGCCGTCGAGGCGCTCGTCGAGCTGACCGACGCGATGATGCCCGGCACCGTGAGCCTGCCGCACGGCTTCGGTCACGCGCGATCGGGGGTCCGGCAGAGCGTCGCGCGCGCGCACGCCGGCGTGAGCGTGAACGACGTCATCGGCGGCGCCGTCGACCCCGTGAGCGGCGCCGCCGTCGTGACCGGAGTCCGCGTCGACGTGGCGCGCGCCGAGCAACCTCGCGCGGTCGACGCGGCGTCGTCCGACTGAGCCCCGACGCCTCCTGCATCACGCGGCGCCAGGGACCTCCGCGCGTCGAATGAGCCCATCGACCGCGCGTGCGTCAAAGGCTCGAACGAAGCGCGGAGGCGGCGCGCCGC
>DASYCF010001031.1:0-1728 GCA_036500365.1 Byssovorax sp. | reverse complement strand
CGGCCATACGCTCGCACATGCAGAGGGCGCCGTTCTTGTCGCCGACCTGCACGAAGAAGGCGGCGCACGTGCGGTAGAGCGGCAGCGCGCGATCGTAGTGGCCGTCGCTCCGGGCGTAGGCCGAGGCGAGGCTCTCGAGCACGTTCGCGTGGTACTGCCGCCCGCCGCTCGACTCGGTGAGCGCGACGCACTCCTCGAGCAGCGCGATCGCGCGCGCGTGATCGTCGACCGTCGACGCGGCCATCCCCGCGATGTTCAGCGCGAACACGAGCGAGAAGCCGGGCGCGTCGATCGCGCGCGCGAACGCGAGCGCCTCGTCGGCGAGCGCGTCGGCCTCGCGGAAGCTGCAGCGGAGGTAGTGGACCCACGCGAGGTGCGTCTTCAGCGTCGACTCGCGCGCCCGCTCGCCGAGTCGCCGCGCGATCGCGATCGCCTCGCGCTCGTACGCGACGGCTGCGTCGTAGTCCCGCTGCATCGTCGCGAAGGTGACGGCGGCGTCGAGCGCGACGAGGCGCGGCGCCTCGGGCCCGGCGTGCAGCTCGAGCATGCGCGACAGATACGCGCGCGCCTCGGCGTAGTGCCCGCGCACGAGCCAGTACCTGCGCAGGGCGGTGACGAAGCGGTGCGCGACGGGCGCCTCGCCCGACGCCTCGAGCGCGAGGCTCGTCTCGATCGCCTCGCGGAGATCGTCGTGCTCGGCGGCGAGCGCGTCGAACCACGCGGCGTCGTCCGACGACGCGCCGAGCCGCGCGAGCAGCTCCTCGGCCCGGGCGAGCAGCGCGTCGCGGTGGCGCGCGCGCAGCGCGTCGACCTCGCCGGCGTCTTCGAGCTTCTTGCGCGCGTACTGGCGCATCACGTCGAGCAGCCGGTAGCGCGTCGTCGCGGCGCGCGTGTCCGCGACGACGATCGATCGATCGACGAGGGCGTCGAGCACGTCGAGGATCGCGTCGGCTGCGAGCGCCTCGTCGGCGGCGACGGCCTCCACCTCCGCGAGCGAGAACGCGCCGCGGAAGGCCGCGAGCCGGCGCAGGAGCACGCGCTGCTCGTGCGTGAGCAGGTCGTGGCTCCAGTCGATGAGCGCGCGCAGCGTCTGCTGGCGCGGCATCGCGGTGCGGCTCCCGCCGGTGAGCACGCGGAAGCAGTCGCCGAGGCGCTCCTGGAGCTCGGCGATCGACAGGCTGCGGAGGCGCGCCGCGGCGAGCTCGAGCGCGAGCGGCATCCCGTCGAGGCGCCGGCAGATCTTCGCGACCGCGGCCGCGTTCGCCGCCGTCACCTCGAAGCCCGGCTGCGCGGCGCGCGCGCGGTCGACGAAGAAGCGCACGGCGTCGGACGCGGCGACGTCGGCGGCCGAGGCCCCGGTCCGCGCGTCCGGCAGCGAGAGCGGCGGCACGCGGTACGTCGTCTCGCCCGCGATGCACAAGCGCTCGCGGCTCGTCGCGAGCACCACGAGGCCCGGCGCCGCGGCCAGCAGCGCCTCCGCGAGCGCGGCGGCCGCGCCGACGACGTGCTCGCAGTTGTCGAGCAGGACGAGCGCGCGCTTGTTCGCGAGCGCGTCGGTGAGCGCCGCGATCGTCGTCCCCGAGCGCGTGTCGACCGAGAGGGCGCGGGCCACGGCGTCGGCGAGCTGATCTCCGTCGCGGAGCGCGGCGAGCTCGACCATCCACACGCCGTCGTCGAAGCGGTCACGCACGCGCGCGCCGACCTCGGCGGCGAGCCGCGTCTTGCCCG